>CAYTWS010000054.1:0-8249 GCA_964442145.1 uncultured Ectothiorhodospiraceae bacterium
GTTATCCAGCGCCGCGCACGGCGCTGGCGCGCCGTGCCCGGCGCACCATAAAAAAGGGCAGGCGGAGCCTGCCCTGCACTGCGCCTGGAGGTAGCGCTCTAGAGCGCTCGTCCGCTTACGAGCCGACCTCGATCCGCCGTGGCTGCACCGATTCGCGTTTCGGGATGACCACCTCGAGCACGCCCTGGTTGCAGCGCGCCTTGATGCCCTCCGGGTTCGCCTCTTCCGGCAGCGCGAAGCGCCGGTAGAACGTCCCGTGCGCGCGCTCGACGCGCTTGTACTCGCCGCCTTCGCCGGGCTCCTCCAGGTGGCGGTGGCCCCGAATGCTCAAGACATTGTCTTCCATGGTGATGTCGATGTTGTCGCGATCCACACCGGGTAAATCGGCGTGGAGCACGAACCGGTCCTTTTCCTCCTTGATGTCCACGACGGGCACCCAGTCGCTGGTGACGATGTTGGAGTTCTCACCGAACAAGCGATTGAGCTCCTGATGAAACTGGCTCCAGGGATTGCGCCCTTCTTGTTGGTTCGCCAAGGCCATCTCCGGTCACCTCCTCGCGGCAAGGCATCGAACCCGTTTGCGCTATATGCCATATGGCTCGTCCCGCGCGGTTTCAATGGGGCGCGCCCGCGGCGCCACAAGACGTGCTGCTACAATGACACGACGTCCGCCCGAGAACGCTGGGCATGCACCGACCGATCCGCGGGCTCCTGGGACCGGCGGCGCTGGCGCTGGTGGCCGCCTGCTCACCGCAACAGGAGCAAGGCGATGCACCACCGCCCGTCGTCGACTCCACCTACACCGGGCAAGGGGATTTCGACGCCATCGAGGACCGCGGCCAGCTGCGGTTGCTCGTGGTTCGCCGGGCCGGTGGCGTCGACCGCCTTCCGCGTGCCGGCACGCCGACGAGTGCCCAGATCGCCTCGGCGGCGCGCTTCGCACGCTCGGTCGGGCTCGAGCCCGTGGTCGTCCTCGTCGAGCATTTCGACGCGCTGATCCCCGCCCTGCTCGAGGGGCGCGGCGACGTCATCGTCGCCAATCTGCCCATGACCGACAGCCACCGCGAGCGCATCGACTTCACGGTGGCCCTGGATCGCCGGCGCCAGGTGGTGGTCAAGGGCGTCGATGACGGCTTGGCCGCGCCCGTCGACCTCGCGGGGCGCACCCTGACTGTGGGGGCGAATTCGCGCTACTCGGAGACCGCGAGACAGCTGCAATCGCAACACCCTGAGCTCACGATCGACACCCGAGAAGGCCTGTCGACCCGACGCCAGCTCGATCTGTTGGCCGACGGTGCCATCGAGCTGACCTTGGCCGACAGCAACACGCTCGACACCGCACTCGAGTACCGTGATGGCATCGAGGCGGCGTTCCCGGTTACGCCGGAGACGGGGATTGCGTGGGGCATTCGACCGAATGCGGACGGGCTCAAGGCGGTCCTCGACCGCTTCATCACCCAGCGCAAGCTCGCCGAGTACCAGCGCGAGCGCCACACCGGCGACCTGCCCGAGATCAAACGCCGACGCACTCTGCGCATGGTGACGCGCAACAGCGCGGTCAATTACTTCGTCTGGCGCGGCCAGTTGCTCGGCTTCGAGTACGAGCTGGCGAAGCGTTTCGCCGATTCACTGGGGCTTCGGCTCGAGGTCGTCGTCGCCGACACGCGGCGTGAGCTCCTCACGATGCTGCGTGAGGGCCGGGCGGACGTGGGCGCGGCGTTCCTGACGCCGTCCGGGGATACGCCCGATGACGGTATCGCCTACTCGCGCCCGTATCACCACGCGGTCAAGCAAGTGGTGACGGACACCAATGACCGCGCCCTCACCCATCCCACAGACCTCGCGGGCCGGCGCTTCCACGTGCGCCGTGGCAGCGACGCCTGGCGGGAGCTGGAACGGCTGCAGTCGGACAATGACGTGGCGCTCGAGCGCGAGGCGGTGCCCGAGGACGTAGCCACCGAGACCATGATCCGCCGCGTGGCCGCCGGTGAATACGACCTCACGCTGGTCGACGACCACATCGCCAAGAACGCCGCCATTTGGAACCGCCGGATTCGAGCGGGGCTCGAGATCGGCGAGCCCGAAGCGGACCGGTGGGCGTTCCGCGCCGGCAACGATCAGCTCCAGGCCGCCGCCGACCGCTTCCTCGAGGACGCCTATCGTGGCGAGTTCTACAACGTCCTCTACGCCAAATACTTCGAGGATCAGGACCGCATCCGGCGCTATCAGAGCCAGCGCGTGAGCCTCGGCAGCGCCCAACAGCTCACGCCCTACGACGACCTGATCCAGCGTTACGCCCAGCGCCACGGCTTCGACTGGCGTTTGATCGCCGCGCTGATCTTCCAGGAGAGCGGCTTCAACCCCGACTCGGCCTCGTGGGTCGGCGCCAAGGGGCTGATGCAGGTGATGCCGCGCACGGCCGAGCAGGTCGGCGTAACCGGCGATCTCACCGACCCGGAGACCAGCGTCAAGGCGGGCACGCGCTACCTCGCCTGGCTACGCGAGCGTTTCGACGCCGACCTGCGGGTACGCGACCGCATGTGGCTCACGCTGGCGGCGTTCAACGCCGGCATCGGCCACGTCCGCGACGCACGCCGCCTGGCCGATGACCTGGGCCTCGATCCCGACCAGTGGTTCGACAACGTCGAGCGCGCCATGCTCAAGCTCTCCGAGCGCCGCCACTTCCGCAACGCCCGCTTCGGCTACGTGCGCGGCGAGGAGCCGGTGGACTACGTCCGCGCGATCCGCGAGCGCTACGAGGCCTACATCCTGTGGACCAACGATTGCTGGCCCAATTGCCAGCCGCCGCCCGAGCCCCAAGTGGTCCAGAAAACGCAGCCAGCGAAACCCTCGCCCGGCGCGGGCCGCCCGCGTATGGATGTCACCGCACCAGGAAACTAATCCCGACGCCGAGCAGCAGCATCCCCAGCGCCGCCCGCACATACGCCTCGCGCAGCTGCAGCCCCAGGCGCGTACCGATGTACATGCCCGGCACCGCACCGGCGACCAAGCTCGCGACGTAGGGCCACTCGACGTTGCCGAGATAGGTGTGACCCAGGGCAGCCGCCGCCGTCAGCGGCACCGCGTAGGCCAAGTCCGTGCCCACCACGCGCGCCGCGCTCCAGCGCGGATAGAGCATGAGCAAAAGCGCCGTGCCGATCGCGCCCGAGCCCACCGACGACAGCGTCACCAGGCCGCCCAAGACGGCGCCGCCGACGACGGTGATGAGGGTGCGACCGGGGAGCTCGGGCATTTGCGCCCGTGAGCGCTGCAGCCAGGGATAGGCCAGGAGTGTCAGGGCGGTGGCGATCAGACCCACGGCCAGGACAGCCGTGATAATGGCGGCGAAGTCACCGCCATCGACGGCGAACGAGCGCATCAGGGCGATGACGACGCCCGATGCGGGCAGGCTGCCCAGCATCAGCAGGCCCACCACGGGCCAGTCGATCGAGCGCGCGCGGTGGCGCAGCCATACGCCCATCGATTTGGCGATGGCCGCGTACGCCAAGTCGGTGCCCACGGCCACGGGCGCCGGGATGCCATACATCAGGAGGATGGGCATCATCAGGGAGCCACCGCCGACCCCCGTCATGCCGACGAGCGCCCCCACGCCGAACCCGGCCAGAACGAGTATCCAGTCCATGCGCTCCTCTACCGAGTGGGCGCGAGCGGCAGCCGATGGGGGCGCAGGATAGCGGCCCCTGATTATGTTGAAAACCGTCTGGTCGCTCGATTACTATAACTTTTGGTTATTAACCCCGCCTCGCCTACGACGCCGGTCGGCGTGGCGTCACGGGAGCAGCGATGACACTGCGCCAACTACGCTATATCGCGGCGGTCGCACGTTACGGCCTCAATGTCTCGGCTACGGCCGAGCACCTCTACACCTCGCAGCCCGGCGTCTCCAAGCAGATCCGCCTGCTCGAGGACGAGCTCGGTGTCGAGATCTTCGAGCGCACCGGGCGCCAGCTCACACGCATTACGCCGGCCGGCGAGGCCATCATCGAGCTGGCCAATCGCGTGATCCATGAGACCGAGAATATCGAGCAGGTCGCGCAAGAGTATCGCGATCCCACCTCGGGCAGTCTCAGCATCGCGACCACGCATACGCAGGCCCGCTACGCGCTGCCGCCCGTAATCGATCGCTTCACCGCGGCCTACCCGCGCGTCGCCCTCCACATGAATCAGGGCACGCCCATGCAGATCGCAGAGATGGCGGCCAACGGCGGCGTCGATTTCGCCATCGCGACCGAGGCGATGGAGCACTTCGAGGATCTGGTGATGATGCCGTGCTACCACTGGGACCGTGCGGTCATCGTACGCCGCGACAACGCCTTGGCCGAGCTGCCCGAGATCACACTCGCCGATGTCGCGTCCCAGCCCATCATCACCTATGTCTTCGGCTTCACCGGGCGCTCACGGCTGGACAAGGCGTTCAACAGCGCGGGCCTCGCACCCAACGTCGTGCTGACCGCGACCGACGCCGACGTCATCAAGACCTATGTCCGCCACGGCCTCGGCATCGGGATCATGGCGAACATGGCCTACGAGCCCGAGGCCGATGCCGACTTGATGCGCATCGATGCCAGCCACTTGTTCGAGTCGAGCGCCACGCGCATCGGCTTCCGCCGCAACACCCGCCTGCGCAGCTACATGTACGCCTTCATCGAGGAATTCGCGCCCCACCTCACGCGCGACGTCGTCGACGCCGCCCTCGAGGCCGCCAGCCCCGAGGAGCGCGAGGCCCTGTTCACCGACATCGAGCTGCCGCGCTACTGACGACTCACTCACCGGGCGCCGTGGAGCTTTCGGGTGAACCGCGAATGAACACGAATAGACACGAATGAACTCCCGGGTAGGGGATTCACCCGATCAGGAGCTGCGCTGTCTGGCTTTCCCAAGGGGCGAGGTTGCTTGGAGGCGCGTTAGAAGACGAACGATCGCTCTATCGCGGAGCGAGCCTCCAATCTAATGTTGTGTCTTTGGGCACCATCCGGAGGGTGAAATTCCCGCACCGTAACGCCTCGGCTCACGTTGTCTACGTCGGCCAAACTTGCAAATCCATCAGCGACGCTCCACAACCGTTCACGTTCGCACAGAAAACATTCGTGTCCATTCGTGTTCATTCGTGGTTCTACCGAAGCTACAAACAAGAACGCCGGCGCTGAGGCCGGCGTTTCGTGGGCGTGGTTGCGCGGCGGGCGCGCTCAGATGAAGTCGAGCCCGGCCGTTTCCATGAGCTCGGCGACCTCTTCGCGCTCGTCGCCCTTGTGCTCGAGGACCTCGCGCTTGAGGCGCATGTAGACAGTGTAGACCTGCGGCGCCTGGCCGGCGCGCTCGACGATGAAAAACGGCGCCCGCTCGACCCCATAGCGCGCGGCGATCGCCATGCCGTCACTGTCGGGGTCGCGCTCGTCGGCGACGACGACCTCGTCGATGCGGTCGCTAAGCCCGTCGGCCTCCAGCCGTGCGGCGACGTCGTCGCACTTACGGCACGGCGAGCCGTCGGCCAGGATCTTCTTGACCAGGGTGATCCGCGTCATCGCCACACCTCCCGGCATTATTGATTGGCCGCGCGGGGCTCGCCGACATTGCCGGCATGCAGCCCACACTCCTTGTCCTCGGCGAGCTCCCACCACCAGCGCCCCTCGCGCTCGTGCTGGTTGGGCAGCACGGGGCGCGTGCACGGCTGGCAGCCGATGCTCTTGTAGCCGTGGCGGTGGAGTTCGTTGAACGGCACATCGTTGGCACGGATGTAGTCCCAGACGTCGGCCGAGCTCCAGTGCGCCAGCGGGTTGAACTTCATCAGCCGGCCATCGGCGCCCGCGAACGCCGGGTCCTCCTGGGCGACCGGCACATGCACCCGCGTGCCCAGGCTCTGGTCGCGGCGCTGGCCCGTGATCCAGGCATCGAGCTCGGCGAGCTTGCGCTTCAAGGGCACCACCTTGCGGATGCCGCAGCACTCCTTGTGGCCGTCGCGATAGAACGAGAACAGCCCCTTGCGGCGCACCAGATCCTGGACCTGCTCGGCGTCGGGCAAGCGCACGTCGATGGCGATACGGTAGTGCTCGCGCACGCGCTCGATGAATTCGTAGGTCTCGGCGTGCAGCCGGCCCGTGTCCAGCGCGAACACGCCCACATCGGGGCGGATGCGCGTGGCCATGTCGATGAGCACCACGTCCTCGGCGCCCGAGAACGAGATCGCGATGTTGTCGAAGCGCTCGAGCGCGAACGCGATGATCTGTTGGGGCGAGCGCTCGGCCAGATCGGCCGGTAGCTCGGCCTCGGGGATGATGCTCATCGGGACTCCGGTGCCGACGATAACGGGGCAATAGCGCGAGCCTAGTTTATACCAGTCGCCCCTCAGCACCAGAAAGAATGACTCCTTCTATTACCAGACCGGATTGTTATACGGCCGGGTCACACCCCTCGCTGATGTCGTACGCACGCAAAGCCGCAAAGGGCGCCAAGTTTTCTGTGACGAGCGCGCCGGGGCGATACGTTGCTTGCCTACCGGTGGCATGCAGCCCAGCGGCCTCCCTGTGCAGCCCGCCCACCTTTAGCGCACAGGTGGCCACTCCGGAATTGTTACTGTCGTTGGTGCCGAGCGTCGGCGTTGCGGCTGAAACCTTCCTTTCTTTGCGTCCTTTGCGCCTTTGCGTGAGCCCGCGGGCACGGCGAGTCCACGTTACTCCAGGTTTTGCACCTGCTCGCGCATTTGCTCGATCAGGACCTTGAGCTCGACGCCGGTCTCGGCCCGGTCGGCGTCGGCGGCCTTCGAGCCCAGGGTGTTGGCCTCGCGGTTGAGCTCCTGCATGAGGAAATCCAGGCGGCGCCCGACCGGCTCGTTTTGCTCGAGCGCCGCGCGCACGGCCGCAACGTGGGCATCGAGGCGGTCGAGCTCCTCCGAGACATCGAGACGCTGTGCCTGATGGGCGAGCTCCTGCTCCAGGCGTGCCGTGTCATAGGCCACATCGAGTGACTCGAGGCGCTGCTGCAAACGCTCGCGCAAACGCTGCTCGACGCCCCCCGCGTGCTCGCGCTCCTGGGCGACCAGGCGGGCGATACCGCCGCAGCGCGCCAGCAGGGCCGCCTTGAGGCGCTCGCCCTCCTGCTCGCGGGTTTGCGTGAAATCCTCGAGTGCGGCGTCGAGCAGCGCCAGCGCGGGCTCACGCAGGGTCTCGCAATCGGGCTCGGGCGAGTGCACCACGCCGGGCCACTGCAGCAGCTCGTACGACGACAGCCGCGCCGGATTGATCAAATACTCGTCGATGGTGTGGCAGGCATCGACGACCGCCTGGATGGCGTCGTGGTCGAGGGACAAGCCCGCCGTCGGACTGGCCGGCTGGAAGCGTAGGGCGCACTCGACCCGACCCCGGCCGATAACCGCACCCACGTGTGCGCGGACCTCGGGCTCGAGCGTGCGCAACGCCTCGGGCAGGCGCGGGTGGATCTCGCGGTAGCGGTGATTCACACCGCGCAGCTCCCAGGCGATCGAGCCCACCGAGAGCTTCTGCTCGCGCGCGGCGAAGGCGGTCATGCTGGCCGGCATTAGCGGGCTCCTCCCCAGGCGTTGCCGGGCGCATTATCGAGGCCACGCGCCAGCGTGGCCAACGCCGTTCGGGTACAATACGTGCTCTTTTCGGCGAGGGAGTCCAACGCGATGCGACCGAGCGGCCGCCGCCCCGACCAAATCCGGCCCGTGGGACTGACCCGCGAATACACCAAGCATGCCGAAGGCTCCGTCCTGGTCGAGTTCGGCGACACACGCGTGATCTGCACGGCCAGTGTGGCCGACAACGTGCCGCGCTTCCTCAAGGGCCAGCGGCGAGGCTGGGTCACCGCCGAGTACGGCATGCTGCCGCGCGCCACCGACAGCCGCATGAATCGCGAGGCCGCCAGCGGGCGCCAGGGCGGGCGCACCGTCGAGATCCAGCGTCTGATCGGGCGCTCACTGCGCGCCGCCGTCGACATGGAGGGCCTGGGCGAGCGCAGCATCCAGATCGACTGCGACGTCATCCAGGCCGACGGGGGCACCCGTACCGCCGCGATCACGGGCGCATTCGTCGCCCTCAACGACGCCGTGACCACCTTGGTGCGCCGGGGCGAGCTCAACACGAGCCCGGTCCACGGCATGGTCGCATCGATCTCGGTGGGCATCGTCGACGGCGAGCCCGTGGTCGATCTCGATTACGCCGAGGACTCGACCGCCGAGACCGACATGAACGTGGTCATGAACGATCAAGGCG
>CAYTWS010000055.1:0-8159 GCA_964442145.1 uncultured Ectothiorhodospiraceae bacterium
CGATCTCGGTGGTCTCGCCGATGACCACCCCCATGCCGTGGTCGATGAAGAAGCGCCGGCCGATGCGAGCACCCGGGTGGATCTCGATGCCGGTGAGGAAACGGGCGATGTGCGAGCCGAGGCGGGCGAGCCACCTCAGCCCCATACCGGCGATCCGGTGATTGAGCCGGTGCAGCAACAAGGCGTGCACGCCGGGATAGGTCGTGAGGATCTCGAGCGTGTGGCGCGACGCGGGATCGCGCTCGAAGACACAGCCGATGTCCTCGCGAAGCTGGTCGAACATGGTCAAGCCCCTCGTACGCGCCGCGGCGGGGCCGTGCGCGACCGCGTCATTCCTGATCGGATTCGTCGGCTATGGTAGCACCCCCCGGCTCGTCCCGAGAGCCCCTGAGGCGCTGCCACGTGGGCGACTCGGGGGCCGGGTCGCGCGCATGCTTGAGGATACCGCGCAAGAGATTGAGCTCGAGCGCGCTGGGCTCGGCCCGGTTGAACAGGCGCCGCAAGCGGCGCATGACCTTGCGCGGGTTGGCCGGGTCCAAGAAGCCGATGTCGACGATGCAGGCGCGCAGGTGCTCGAAGAAGTACTCCATCTCCTGGCGCGTCGGCATCTGCTGGCCGCTCGGCCCGGGCGCGTGCGCCGCGCTCATGCGGCACTCGTAGGCCACGACCTGGACCGCCTGGGCCAGATTGAGCGAGCCATAGTCGGCGTCGCAGGGCACGTGCAGCATGAACTGGCAGCGGTCGAGCTCGGCGTTGGTGAGCCCACTGCGCTCGCGCCCGAACACGAATGCCGATGCTGCGGAGGCGCTGGCTGCGCGCTCGCCCGCCCCCCGGGCATCGAGCTCGGGCCAGCCCAGGCTGCGCCGGCGCGCGCTGGTGCCGAAGACCAGGGCGCAATCGCCGATCGCCTCGTCCAGGTCGTCGCAGACCCGAGCACCGGCCAGGACGTCGTCGGCGCCGGCGGCCATGGCGGTCGCGTCGGCGTGCGGGAACGCCCGCGGGCGCACCAGGGCCAGATCGGTATAGCCCATCACCCGCATCGCCCGCGCGGCCGCGCCGATATTGCCCGGATGGCTGGGCTCGACGAGCACGAAGCGGGTCGTCATGTCCGTACCTGACCGATCAAACCGTTGCCCCGTTTGCTAGACTGGCGCCTTGTTCCTGGAGTCGAATCCCCATGCAGCAGCCCATGCTGAACATCGCGGTGCGCGCGGCGCGCAGCGCGGGTGACGTGATCA
This sequence comes from uncultured Ectothiorhodospiraceae bacterium, assembly GCA_964442145.1. GTDB lineage: Bacteria > Pseudomonadota > Gammaproteobacteria > XJ16 > Halofilaceae > Halofilum. Next base: position 1,239 of record CAYTWS010000055.1, read on the forward strand.
TGCGCCGTCTGGAGCGCCTGGACGACGTCGCGGTCGAGACCAAACAGCGCAACGACTACGTCACCGAGGTCGATCGCGAGGCCGAGGCCCGCATCATCGAGGTCATCCACAAATCGTATCCCAGCCACGGCATCCTGGCCGAGGAATCGGGCGAGCAGCGCGGCCACGCGCACGAGCCCGTCTGGATTGTCGATCCGTTGGATGGGACCACCAACTACCTCCACGGCTTCCCGCAGTTCGCGGTGTCGATCGGTGTGCGCCAGGGCAGCCGGCTCGAGCATGGGGTCATCTACGATCCCGTGCGCCAGGAGCTGTTTACGGCCTCGCGTGGCGGCGGTGCCGCGCTCAACAATCGCCGTATCCGGGTGAGCAATCGGCGCAGCCTCGACGGAGCGCTGCTGGGGACGGGCTTTCCCTATCGCGACGACCAACCCGGCGAGGTCTACATGGCCATGCTGCGCGACTTCATGCGCAAGAGCGCGGGCGTGCGCCGGCCCGGCTCGGCTGCGCTCGATCTGGCCTATCTCGCCGCGGGGCGCATCGACGGCTTCTGGGAGTTCGGGCTCCAGCCCTGGGACATCGCCGCGGGCGCGCTGCTAGTGCGCGAGGCGGGCGGCATCCTGGGCGATCTACGCGGCGGCGACGATTTCCTCGCGACCGGCGACGTCATCGGCGCCAATCCCAAGGTCTTCCACGCGATGATGCAGATCATCGAGCCCCATCGGCGCCAGCTGGACGCGGCGCCGGCGCAATAGCGCCGCACCGTATCCTGGCCCGGGGGGCGCCCCGCGCCGCCCGTTCAGGGCCGGCCGTCGACCTCGTCGACGCCTTCCTTCTGCACCGGCAGCATGTCCTCGCGCGACAAGCCCAGTGCCAGCAACAGCGTGCTCGCGACGAAGATCGACGAGTACGTCCCCACCAGCACGCCGATGGTCAGCGCCAGGGCGAACGCGAAGATGGCCTCACCACCGAGGAACAACAGCGACAAGAGCACCAACAGGGTGGTCACCGAGGTCATCAACGTGCGCGGCAACGTCTGGTTGACCGAGGCGTTGACGACCTCCTCGACCGTGCCCTTGCGCTGCAAGCGGAAGTTCTCGCGGATGCGGTCGAACACGACGATGGTGTCGTTGAGCGAGTAGCCGATGACCGCGAGCAACGCCGCCAGCACGGGCAGATCGAACTCGATCTGGGCCACCGAGAACACACCCACGACGATGAGCACGTCGTGGACCAACGCGGCCACCGAGCCCAGCGCGAAGCGTTTCTCGAAACGAAACGCCACGTAGGCGAGGATCAGCAGGAGCGCGACCAGCAGCGCGATGCCGCCGCGGTCGCGCAGCTCGGCGCCCACGCGCGGGCCGACGAACTCGACCCGCCGCACCTCCGGGCTCGCGGCGAACGTCGATTCGAGCACGCTCAACACCTCATCGGAGAGCTGGGCGTTGCTGGCGTTGCCCTGCGGCGCCAGGCGCACCAGCACGTCCGAGGCGCTGCCGAAGTGCTGGACCTGGGCGTCGTCGAAGCCCGCCTCACTGAGCGAGTCCCGGATCGGCTGCAGCTCGACCGACTCCGGGAAGCCCACCTCGATCAAGTGGCCGCCGGTGAAGTCGATGCCCAGGCGCAGGCCTTGGTACGCCAGCGAACCCAGGGCCACGACAAGCAATACGCCGGAGACCATCGCCGCCCAGCGGCGGTGCTTGATGAACTGGAACTGGCGCTCGAACTGGAAAAACTGCATGCCGCGCCCCTTAGATCGCGATCCGGCTCAGCCGCCGGCCACCGTAGACGAGATTGACCACGGCGCGCGTGCCCATGATGGCGGTGAACATCGAGGTGACGATGCCGATCGACAGCGTCACGGCGAAGCCCTTGATCGGCCCCGTGCCGAACAGGAACAGCACCACGGCGGCGATCAACGTGGTTACGTTGGCGTCGGCGATCGTGCCCAGCGCCTTGGCGTAGCCCGTATGGATGCTCGCCTGCACCGTATTGCCCGCACGCAGCTCCTCGCGTATGCGCTCGAATATGAGCACGTTGGCGTCGACCGCCATGCCGACGGTGAGCACTATTCCCGCAATGCCGGGCAGCGTCAGCGTCGCCTGGAGCACCGACAGGACGCCGACGACCAGCATCAGGTTCACGCCCAGCGCCAGATCGGCGATCAGCCCGAACGCGCGGTAGTACAGCGCCATGAAGCCGGCGACCAGGACCAGGCCGGCGATCACCGACATCACGCCCTGGTTGATATTGTCCTGACCCAGGCTCGGGCCGATGGTGCGCTCCTCGATGATCTCGATGGGCGCCGATAGCGAGCCCGCGCGCAACAGCAGCGCCAGGTCGCGCGCCTCCTCGGAGCCCAGCCCCTCGATCTGGAAGCGATTGCTGAGCACGTCGCGGATGGTGGCGACGTTGATCACCTCCTCGGTGCGCGTGCGCTCCTTGACGGGCTCGCCCTCGACCATCTTGGTCTCGACGGTGTTCTCGATGAACACCACCGCCATTCGATCGCCGACGTGATCGGCGGTGACATCCTGCATCCGATCGGCGCCGGCGTTGTTGAGATTGACCACGACCACGGGCTGGCCCGACTGGCTGTCGAAGCTCGACGACGCCCCCTCGATCTGGTCGCCGGTGACGATGACGTCGCGCTTGAGCAGGATGGGCTGACCGCTACGGCGCTGGTACAGGCGCGCGTCGAACGGCGTGTCACCGCTGTCGGCCGCCTGGCGCCACTCGCTGCGGCTGCCGTGGACGAGGCGGAACTCCAGCGTCGCCGTGGCGCCCAGGATCTCCTTGGCCCTGGTCGTGTCTTGGACACCGGGTAGCTGGACGACGATGCGCTGCTCGCCCTGCTGCTGGACGATGGGCTCGGCGATGCCGAGCTCGTTGACGCGGTTGCGCAGGGTCGTGATGTTCTGCTCGAGGGCGGACTCGCGCTCCTGCTTGACCGCCTCCTCGGTAAGACTGGCACGCAGGGCGGGCTGATCACCGACCGCCGTCTCGCGGAAGCTCAGATCGTCGTGCTGGCCGCGTAGGGTCCCCAGCGCGGACGCGCGCTGCTCATCATTCGGGAAGCGCAGCTCGATCTCGTCGTCCTCGAGCGACACCGCACGGTAGCGGATATCGTTCTCGCGCATACGCCGGCGCATGTCGCCGACCTTTTGCTCGAGGGCGCCGCGGATGGCCGACTTCATGTCCACCTCGAGCAGGAAGTGCACCCCGCCGCGCAGATCGAGCCCCAGATTGACCGGCCTCGCGTTGAGCGCCCGCAGCCAGTCGGGCGCGGCCGAGACCAGATTCATCGCGACGACGTATTGATCGCCGAGCGCCTCGCGCAGCGCGGCACGTGCGTCGCGCTGGGCGTCATCGTCGGCCAGGCGCACCAGCAGCGTGTCCTCGCGCTCGCGCATGCCCACAGGCTCGAGCCCGGCACGCTCGAGCGCCGCCCCGACGCGCTGGTCGATACCGTCGGGGAGCTCACCGTCGCTGACCGAGACCTGCACGGCCGGGTCCTGGCCAAAGACGTTGGGCAGCGCATACAAGCCGCCCGCGACCACGACCACGGCGACGAGCAGGTATTTCCAGATCGAGTATCGATTCATCGCGGTACCGGCCTCAGCGCGAGCTCAAAGCGTGCCCTTGGGCAGCACGTTGGCGACGGATTTCTTCTGCAAGCGAACCTCGACATTGTCGGCGATCTCCAGGCGCACGAAGTTCTCGTCGACCTCGGTGATGCGCCCGGCGAGACCGCCGCTCGAGACCACCTCATCGCCCTCTTTGAGCTCGCTGATCATCTGGCTGTGCTCTTTGGCACGCTTTTGTTGCGGCCGGATGAACAGGAAGAAAAACAGCACGAGGATCAGGATGGGCAGCACCAATCCCATCAAGGGATTGCCACCCCCGTCGCCGCCATTCGCTGCCTGCGCCGTCTGCACCAGCAAGTCCATCACATCCCCTCCTCAACCGGATCGGAGTCGAGCTCGCGGCCCGCGGCGACGCGCCGCCGCCGACAACATTAGCGCAGCCCGACGCCGCAAAAGGACGCGATTATGGCACACATGGCGAGGCATGCACGCCCCCGCCGCGCTCCCCCTATGCCGGCCCGCCCGACGCCGCCTGGCCGACCTCTTGCGCCAAGCAGTCACCCAACCGTCCCTTGTCGATCGCGGTGCGCAAGCGCTGCATCAACCCCTGGTAGTAGTGCAGGTTGTGGATCGTGTTGAGGCGCGCACCGAGGATCTCGCCGCACTTGTCCAAGTGGTGCAGATAAGCGCGGCTGAAGTGGCGGCAGGTATAGCAGTGGCACGCGGGATCGAGCGCCGCGGTGTCCCGCTTGTAGCGTGCGTTGCGCAGCTTGACCACGCCGGCGCTGGTGAACAGATGGGCGTTGCGCGCGTGACGCGTCGGGATCACGCAATCGAACATGTCCACCCCCCGGCTCACCGCGGCGGCGATATCGGCCGGTGTACCGACACCCATGAGGTAGCGCGGGCGGTCCTCGGGCAACGCGGGCACGGTGGCGTCCAGAACGGCGTGGCGCTCGTCGGCGGGCTCACCCACGGCCAATCCACCGATGGCGTAGCCGGGGAAGTCCATGGCGGTGAGCTCGCGCGCCGAGCGCTGGCGCAAGTGCGGATACATCCCGCCCTGGACGATGCCGAAGAGCGCGCCCGCGCCGTCGTAGCTCACCCGGCAGCGCTCGGCCCAGCGCATCGACAGGGCCATGGAGCGCTCGGCGGTGGCCGCGTCGGCGGGATAGGGGGTGCACTCGTCGAACGCCATCACGATGTCCGCACCCAGGCGCGCCTGCACCGCCATCGACTCCTCGGGCCCGAGAAAGAGCCGGTCGCCGTCGACGGGCGATTGGAACCGGACGCCGTCCTCGTCGATGCGGCGCATCTGCGCCAGGCTGTAGACCTGGAACCCCCCCGAATCGGTGAGGATGGGCCCCGACCAGCCCGTGAAACCGTGCAAGCCGCCGTGGGCGGCGACGATCTCGCTGCCCGGGCGCAGCATGAGGTGGAACGTGTTGCCCAGGATGATCTCGGCGCCGCTGGCGCGGACCTCTTCCGGGGTCAGCCCTTTCACGGCCCCGTACGTCCCCACCGGCATGAACGCGGGGGTCTCGATCGTGCCGCGCGCCAAGGTCAGCCGGCCGCGCCGGGCGTCGCCATCGGTGGCCAAGCAATGGAAGCGCATGCCTAGCCCCCGCTCGCCCGCGCGGCCGGATCCGCCCACAGCAGCATGGCGTCGCCGTAGCTGAAGAAGCGATAGCGCTGCTCGACCGCGTGGCGGTACGCGGCGAGGACGCGCTCGTAGCCGCCGAACGCGCACACGAGCATGAGCAGGCTCGAGCGCGGCAGATGGAAGTTGGTGATCAAGCCGTCGACGACATCGAAGCGGCTGCCGGGCGCCAGGAACAAACGGGTCTCGTCCGCAAAGGGCACCACGCGGCCGGCGCCGTCGGTTGTCGATTCCAGGCTGCGCACCACGGTTGTGCCGACGGCCACGACCCGGCCGCGGCGCTCGCGCGCCGCCTCGATGGCCTCGCAAGCCGCCGGCGGCACGCGCACGTATTCGGCGTGCATGGCGTGCTCGGCGACGTGCTCGGCGCGCACGGGGCGAAACGTCCCGGCACCAACGTGGAGTGTGACCTCCGTCATGGCCACAGCGCGCGCCCGCAGGTCGGCGAGCAACGCCTCGTCGAAATGCAGCCCCGCCGTGGGTGCGGCCACCGCCCCGGGCTCACGCGCGTAGACGGTCTGGTAGCGCTCGGCGTCGCCGGCCTCGGACGGGCGGTCGATATAGGGCGGCAGCGGGATCCCGCCGTGTTGCTCCAGGCGATCGAGCAAGGCCTCGCCCGCGCCGAAGTCGAGCTCGAACAAATCCTCGTCGCGGCCTGACACCTCGGCGGCCAGGGCGCCATCGGCGAGCTCGAGCACGGTGCCCGCGGCCGGGGGCCGGCTCGCCTTCACATGCGCCCAGCAGCGCCGCCCGTCACCGACCAAGCGCTCGACGAGCACCTCGACGCGGCCGCCGCTGGCGCGCTTGTGCCCGTGCAGGCGCGCGCGCAGGACCTTGGTGTTGTTGAACACGAGCAGATCGCCCGGCGCGAGCTCGTCGGCGAGCGCGCGGAACGTGCGATCGGCGCGGCGCTCGCTCGCGGGATCGAGCACGAGCAGACGGCTGGCGGGCCGCTCGGCCAGCGGATATTGGGCGATGAGCTCGTCGGGCAGCTCGTAGTCGAAGTCGGCGACACGCATCGCGCGCGATGGTAGCAGCCCCTACAAACGCCCGCGGTGCTTGCGGCCACGGCGTAACGCCATTAGTGTTACGCGCCCGCGCCGGGATGGCGGAAAAGGTAGACGCGCCGGACTCAAAATTCGGTGGTGGCGACACCGTGTGGGTTCGAGTCCCACTCCCGGCACCAACTCCTCCCCCTTTCCCAGGGGTTGCCCCGAAGGCGAGAGCCCAACCTGTTGCCCCCGAAGCCTCAGCGGTAACGCGAGCCGGCGGGGATTCAAGCCATGTGGATACTCTTCCCGGAAACCAGCGGGACGGCTGACTCCTTCGATCGAGTGGCATAGTGCGCCCGCTAGGCGGCGGCCTAACCACTGTGACCGCCGGTCGCGGCTGCACTCGCCGTAGGCCCGCGTCGCCGGAGCGCGGACGCGCGGAGGCGATGCGGGCGCGCCTTGCGGTGCCCGCCTTGGCTGGCGCCAAGGCGGGCCTACAAGCTTGCACTCAGGCTCCAGATGGCACTCCTTGGCCCTGTCGCGCTCGCGACGCGCAGGGGATCCCGCCCCAATCGCTGGCCACCGCGATTGGGGCAGGACGAGCCAGCCGTAGGCCCGCGTCACCGGAGCGCGGACGTGCGGAGGCGATGCGGGCGCGCCTTGCGGTGCCCGCCTTGGCTGG
>CAYTWS010000056.1:0-8038 GCA_964442145.1 uncultured Ectothiorhodospiraceae bacterium
GCCGGCGCCTGGGTAGTGAGGCCGACCAGCCCCACCGCCCCAAGTACAAGCGCCTGGATCGATAGATGGGACCTCGCCAAAGTCCCGAGCTGTAAAACAGCTCGCCAAGACGCCAAGAACGCCAAGAGAGAAGCCATTGGGGTGCGTGGGTGCACCTTCGCTAAGCGAGCTCGGTACAGCGTGCCCGCGCCCGCACCCAATGACCCGAGTGCCATGTCGCAGCATCCCGGGTGCGGGATGCCATACGAAAAGCGCAACGCACACCGGGATTCCAGCGGTTGCCTCCTAGGCGAAACGCCTCATCGACCGGCGAGGTCTACGGGCGAAATAACATCCTTGGCGTGCTTGGCGTCTTGGCGCGCATACGAGGGAAGCGCATGCCCTACTCGACGTCGTTGAGCGACCAGTCGTAGCGATGGTCGTCGTAACCGCTACGCCCTTCCAGGCGCTCGGCCAGATCGCCCTCGGCGTACTCGCGCAAGTGCTCGACGACGCCGCGCTGAGTCCCGCCGAAGTCAGCCTGGAACCACGAGTAGATCGATGAGACGACCAGTTCGCCGTCGATGAACGCCGCGCCACGGGGATCGTTGATGTGGTTGCGGGCGCCGCGCTCGAGCAAACGCTCGGTATTGTCCGCAGTGAACGCCTCGGGCTGCAGGTTCGGGCACCCGATCGAGGCGCAATTGACCGCATAGTGGATGCGCGGGTCCTCCCAGATCGGGCGCAGGATCCGGTGCTCGATGTCGTTGAGCGAGAGCTCCTCGCCCTCGATCGCCACGAGCTTCTTACCCCACGGCCCATCCGCGAACCAGCCCGGCGAGATGTCGATGTCGCGGATCGTGTCGACCGGATAGTGCTCCAGGACCACATCGACCGTCAGCGCGTTGTAGAGGTTGACCCAATAGGCGAACTGGACCGGGCGCGAATACGAGCTGATGGGCTCATCGGTGAGCGCATCGAGGTACGCGTCCAGGCGCTGGGCGTCCTCTTGCGACACACCGCCGTAGTCGATCCGCGCGACACCGTCGTCGCCCATCTGGCGATAGCGCTCGATGAAGCGCGTCCAAGCGCTATGGTCGATCGTCTCGCTCGATTGCCTGTCGTGCTCGCGCCAGCGTGGCCACAGATCGGCCTCGGGGGCGGCTTGTACCGGCCCGGCCAGCACCGCCAAAGCACCGATCACGCCAGCATAGCGGCATGCTTTCATCGACCAATCCACCTGTTTCGTTGCTCCCCGAGTGGACAGCTCATGCGACCACGGGTTCCCGAGATCGGCTTCTAGGCGGGCACGAGCCGGCGCCACAGATCGTCCAAGCGTTCCGGATCGACCGGTTTGGTGAGGTATTCGTCGATACCCGCGGCCAAACTCTCCGCGCGCGCGCCCTCGCTGGCGTCGGCGCTCAGCGCGACGATGGGGATATCGGCTTGGCCGGCCTCGCCGCTACGGATCCGCTGGGCGAGCTCGGCGCCGCCCATCCCCGGCATGCGCAAGTCGACCAAGGCCAAATCGTACGAGGCCGTCTTGAGCGCGCGCAGTACGGAGGGCCCGTCGCGAACGACCTCGACCCCGTAGCCGGAGCGTTGCAGCACGGTCTCGATGAGATCGGCATTGACCACATCGTCCTCGGCCACGAGCACCCGGCACGTGCACACCGGCTGGGCGACGGCCTCGCCGGCGTCCGCGCTCCCGGTTGGCGGCCCGCTCAACGCCGCCGCCAAGGCTTGCCACAGCTCCAATGGCTGGAACGGTTTGGCGAGCGAGGCATCGGCATCGACATCATCGGGCAGCGGTCGTCCGCGATAGCCGACGTAGACCACCGGTACCCGGCGCCGGGCGATCCTCCATACGTACGGGATGCCTTCGGCGGGGTCGCAGCCGCCCGGGGTGTCGGCGACGACGATCAGCTCCGCCCCGGCCGCCACCGCCGGCTCCACTGCACCGCTGTAGTCGTAGCCATGCACGCTCATCCCCGCCTGGCGGCAACTCTCGGCCATCGCCTCACGGGCGTAGCTGTCGGCCTCGAGGATGACGACACTGCGCCCGGCCAGCTCGGGCGGCGGTTGCGGCGGTGAGTCCGTGCGCTCATCCCCCGAGAGCAACGGTAAATCCAACCGGAAGACGGTGCCTTCGCCCTGGCGGCTATCGACTGTGATGTCGCCGCCCATCGCCGAGACCAAGCGGTACGCGATCGTGGTACCGAGGCCGGAGCCGCCGTACTGCCCTACGATGCTCGAGTCGGCCTGCCAATAGGCATCGAAGACGTAGCCGACACGATCAGCGGGGATTCCGGCACCCGTGTCGCCGATGACCACCCGCACCATCGACGCCCGACCCGCCTCGCCACTGTCGATTCGGTCCGCTTCGACCGAGACTCGACCGCGCTCGGTGAATTTCACGGCGTTGCCCGCGAGATTGTAGAGGATCTGCTGGAACCGCAGCGCATCGCCGCGGATCCATTGCGGCAGCTTGCCATCGATGCGGCAGACGAGCTCGACCTCCTTGGCCAGCGCCTGGGGACCCAGGTTGTGACAAACCTCGGCCACGGTTTCGCGTAGATCGAACCACTCGTGGGCGAGCTCGAGCATACCCGCATCGACCTTCGACAGATCGAGGATGTCGCCGACGAGCGCGCGCAGGGTATTGGCCGATGCCGAGATCGAGGCGACGTAGCGGCTCTGCTCTTGGCTCAAGGGTGTGCGCTCGAGCACACGTGTCATACCGACAATGCCCGACAGCGGCGTGCGCAGCTCATGGGTCATATTGCGCAGGAACTCACCGCGGGCTTCCTTGGCCGCCTCCGCGTTGCGCCGCGCCCGCTGCAGGTTCTTGAGCAGGCTTTGCTGATAGAACGGCAGCAGCGCCAGCGTCATCACCACGAGCGTCGCTTCCACTGGATCCTGGCGCCACGCCCCCATCAACGCCGCCAGCACGGTGTAGCACAGGACACTGCCGCCCGCCGCCAACATGAGGTTGCGCTGGCCGAAACGTGTGCCCTGCGATATGAAGAGCACGATATAGACCAGATAGAGGGGAACCAGCGGGTCGCCGGCGAGATAAATGATCCAGGTGATCGCGCTCAGATCGCCGGCGAGCGCGAGATCGGATCGCACGCGATGGAAGGACGGGCGCGCCAGCACCCAGGCGAAGATGCCGACGAAGAGGGCTCCGTGGAGCGCGTACAATAAGGTCACCATGCCCCAGTCGACCGCCTGGAGGCTGCCCAGGGCATCGCCGACCGCGAGGAACGCCAGTGCCACCGCGCACAGCGCGAACCGGCTCAGCGACGCCTGGAATTCCTGGCTATCCCAGGGCCAGGCCCACCGCCGCGAGCCCTCGGCCGTCGAACGCTGGCTGGTCATCGTCGTGTCCTTGTTCTTGTCGCGTTGTCAGCACGCGCTCCAGCCGCTGGTGTAGGCAGTGCCTCATGGGTCATGCTCAACGGCATTGCCCCGACCGGGTCAGGTGTCGCGCAACGCTGCGCCCCGACCGGGCGAGCCCGCGGCCCCGGCGAAGCGATCCCACTCCCAAGGGACCGCACAGGCCATGGGCCCGCTGCGAGCCCACGATATAGCACGAACAGCCCTGCACGCGAGCGTGCGGACCGCTGGAGCCCTCGATGACCCATTCCCGTCGAGCATCCCGAGAGACCCGCCTACTCGTGCTCGCCGACACGCACGGCCATCTCGACGAACGCATCGCCTCACTGGCATCGGAGGCGGACCGGGTGATCCATGCCGGCGATGTGGGAGGCCGCAGCATTCTCGAGCGCTTGGGTTGGCCCGCCGATGCCTTGTCCGCAGTGCAGGGCAACAACGACACCGCGCACCATTGGGCCGGCGACGATCCCGATCTGGCGGCCGAGTTTCCCGCCGAAGTCGCGCTCGATCTGCCCGGCGGGCGCCTAGTCGCCGTCCACGGTCATCGCGTTCGCGCGCGCGACCGCCATGCGCGGCTACGCCGTGCCTATCCCGACGCCGCAGCGGTCGTCTACGGCCACAGCCACCGGCTGTGGGTCGATCAGGGCGCCACCCCGTGGGTCCTCAATCCGGGCGCGGCCGGACGTAGCCGCACCTACGGCGGCCCCAGCTGCCTCATCCTCCACGCCTCACCAACGCGCTGGTCGATCGAGCCACACCGCTTCAGCCCGCCGGGCAGAAAACGTAACCGGGGGTCGAACCACGAATGAACACGAATGGACACGAATGATCGACGAGCGGCTTTTACGGATCGGCGGCGCTACGCGGTCGGCACCGACGGCTAGGACCCACCGAAGACCAAGAAATGAACACCGCATAAAGACAAACTGGTTCCTTTTTGCTCGGAAAAATGTCGAAAATTCTGAAATTGTCTTCTATTTAGTCGTCATCTGGTGCATACCGTGCGATTCAGAGCCGGCCGCCAGCCCACCGCGTACAACGCCTCGTTCCACCGAAGCATCCTGTCGCTCACGCAATCATTCGTGTTCATTCGTGTTCATTCGTGGTGCCGACCTTGGCCCGGGGACTTATTTCGATTATTCTAGAAATATGGAAACGGATACCGCCGTCGAGGCCTTGCACGCGCTGGCGCAGCCGACGCGTCTGGAGGTGTTCCGCTTGCTGGTGCAGCGCGGCCAAGCGGGCGCGCATGCAGGCGAGATCGGTGAGCGGCTGGGTCTCGCGCCCGCGACGCTGTCGTTCCATTTGAGCGCGCTGCGCCACGCCGGGCTCGTGACCTGTACCCAAGCGGGCCGCAGCCGGATCTATTGCACCGAGCTGGGGCACATGCACGCGTTGGTGGACTACCTCACGGAGAACTGCTGTGGCGGCGCCGACTGCCGCCCGGCGTCGCCGCGAGCGTCGGAATGACGAGCCAGGGTGACGATCGCTGGGGTGTTCTGTTCCTGTGCACGGGCAACTCCGCCCGCAGCATCATGGCCGAATGCCTGCTGCGCCATTGGGACGACGCCCGTTTTCGTGCGTACAGCGCGGGCAGTGACCCGGCGGGCGCGATCAAGCCCGAGGTGGTTGCCCTGCTCGAGCGCCTGGGCCATCCAACGGAGTCGCTCCACAGCGAGTCGGTCAGTGAGTTTGTCAAGGCCGAGGCGCCCGCCATCGACTTCGTCATCACTGTCTGCGACAGCGCCGCGGAACAGTGCCCGGTCTTTCCGGGGCAGCCGATTACCGCCCACTGGGGCATCCCCGATCCGGCGGCAGTGGAAGGCGACGAGACAGCGCGCGCCCAGGCATTCCACCGCGCCTACACCGACCTCGAGCGCCGGATTCAGCTGTTCGTCCAGCTACCGCTCGCCGGCCTCGACCGGCTGGCACGCCGGCAACGCATCCGGTCCCTGGCCCATCCTGAGGAACAGATATGAGCGGCACCCGTCACACGCCCACCAGCCCCGCCACCGCAAGCGTTATGGGCCCGTTCCAGCGGTGGCTCTCGCTCTGGGTGGCGCTGGCGATCGCCGCGGGCGTGGCCATCGGCGCGGTCTGGCCCGACGCGTTCGGCTGGCTGGCCGCACTCGAGGTGGCGCAAGTGAACCTACCGGTGGCCGTGCTCATCTGGGCCATGATCTATCCGATGATGATCGGCGTGGACTTCACCTCACTGCGCCATGCGGGCAACAAGCCCAAGGGCCTCACGATCACCCTCGTGGTGAATTGGTTGGTCAAGCCGTTCACCATGGCCGGTCTGGGCATCCTCTTCTTCGACGGCATCTTCGCGCCCCTGGTCACCGCCGATGCGGCGGCCCAGTACATCGCCGGCATGATCATCCTCGGCGCGGCCCCTTGCACCGCCATGGTGTTCGTCTGGTCGCAGCTCACCCGCGGCGACCCCACCTACACGCTCGTCCAGGTGGCGCTCAACGATCTCATCATGATCGTCGCCTTCGCCCCGGTCGTGGGACTACTTTTGGGCGTGGCCGACGTCCTGGTCCCTTGGGAAACGCTTTTGCTGTCCGTGGCGCTCTATGTAGTGGCCCCGTTGATCGTAGGCTGGCTCAGCCGCCAGCGCCTGTTGACCCGCGGCGGCGAGGCCGCGGTCGAGCGCTTCACCGACCGCCTCAAACCGCTGACGATGGGCGCGCTGCTGGCAACCGTGGTGCTCCTGTTCGCCTTTCAAGCGGGCACCCTGCTGGCACAGCCGCTGGTGATCGCGCTCATCGCCGTGCCGCTTCTGGTCCAGACGTTCGGGATCTTCGGTATCGCCTGGCTATGGGCCTGGCTCTGGCGCGTGCCCCGATCGATCGCCGGGCCGGCGGCCCTGATCGGCACGTCCAATTTCTTCGAGCTCGCCGTAGCCGTCGCGATCAGCCTGTTCGGCTTGCACTCGGGCGCGGCACTGGCGACCGTCGTCGGCGTACTCGTCGAGGTGCCGGTCATGCTCGCCCTGGTGCGCCTGGTCAACCGCTTCGGCGGCCGCCTCGACGCCCGCTGCGCCGCACCCGCGTCGACGCAGGAGGCTGTGGCATAAGCGGGCCCTAGTAAGAACCACGAATGAACACGAATGGACACGAATGAGTCGAGAGGCATAGCGACACTTCGATGGCGCGCAGCGGTCGCGCAAGAGGGGTAGCTAGCCGGATTAGAGCCACAAAAGAAACACTATGAAAACTATCGGGTACTCGGACCGTCTGACTCTGTGAAGCCAACGACTCTTTGGAACCGATCCGGCGTAGACTTCTACTAAGGTCCCCGCGAAGCGCCCACCGCGTGAATGCCCCCCGCAGAAAGCTATTCGTGTCTATTCGTGTTCATTCGTGGTTCTAACCTCCGTCACTCCGGCCCCGAAGCGACGGGATAGCCCTCGTCCTCCCAGTCGCGGCGGCCCTCGACGTAGTCGCGCACGTCGCGGTAGCCCAAGCGTTCGAGTCGGTCCGCGGCCTTTTCCGAGCGCTTGCAGCGCTCGTTGGTGCAATAGACGACCACCGGGCGGTTCGGATCGGGCAGGCGCCGCGGCGCCTCGGCCTCGATGTCGTCCGAGACGATGTTGATCGCACCCGGGATGTGGGCGCGCTCGAAGACCTCGGCTGGGAGCGTATCGACCAGATCGAACGCCTCTGCCCGGTCGAGCCAAGCCTTGAGCGTCGCCGCGTCGATCGTCTGTGGCATGGATGCATCTCCGTGCAGGACCGATCCCATGATAGCGCCTGCGTCGATCGCCGCAGTGCAGCCGGAGCCGCCGCTCGAGCGAAGGCGCTACCGGGGCCGACAAGCGCGCCGGATCGGCCGCTCCCGGCGCCGGTGCTATCCTGTTGGCGCGATCCCGCTGCCGGGCTGTCCGCGCCGAGGCGCGGCGGGCCCGCGCGCTATCCGTGGAGGTGTTATGGACGAGAGCGTCCGCGAGGCCATGGCCAAGTGGCCCGACGTGCCAGCGCTCTATGGCTGGGTGGGCTTGGACGAGGATGGTCGCTGGCTGCTGCGGGGTGAGCCGATCACCCATGGGGGCCTCGCCGCCTTCATCGACCGCAACTACGACCAGGACAAGGCGGGGGCGTGGTTCTTTCAGAACGGGCCCCAGCGCGGCTATGTACACCTGGCATACACCCCCTGGGTCCTCCATACCGACGCCAACGGTGCCTTATGGACCCATACGGGCGCCCCCGTCGACCGGATCGACAGCGCCTACGTCGACGAGGACGGCAACCTGGTCGTCGCCACCGAGCACGGGCCCGCGCTGGTCGACTCCGACGCCCTCGCCGTCGCGGCGGATTGGCTCCGAGAGGACGGCATCCCGGCCGCGCTCGAGGCGCTCGAGGCGATCGCCCGGGGTGAGGCGCGCCCGCTGAAGCTGGTCTATGGCGATGGCGAGGCACCCGTCTGTGCGGTGCGCCGCGAGGATGTGCCGGGCCTGTTCGGCTATGTCCGCGATCCGGAGGCCACCGACAACGGCTGAGACGGGGGCTCCCCACCGTCCCTGACACACGGGTAGACTACGCGGCTCACTGGCCGGCAGCCGCACGGGAGACCGATCGATGGCCGATAGCGAAGCGGGCGTCCGCGAGCGCGACAAGCACCGCCTGACGACCCTGACGTATTTGCTCCATCTTCT
>CAYTWS010000057.1:0-8027 GCA_964442145.1 uncultured Ectothiorhodospiraceae bacterium
CGAAGAACAGCGGCCCGTCGATGCGCACGATCTTGAGCTGCGGGCACTCGGTCAGGGGCTTGCGCCGCAGGTTGGTGAAGCGGCGCTTGGGATGATCGGGGTCGGGCGCGAGCGTGAAGATGGAGGGATTCGCCGCGCGGTTCAAGAACAGCAGCAGCGACAGCAGCACCCCGCCCAGGATGGCGAACGCGAGATCGAGGAACAGCACCGCCGAGAACGTCACCACGAGCACGATGGTGTCCTGGCGGCTGGCGCGGATGATCTCGCGGATGTGGCGCCGGTCGATCAGGTTCCACGCGACGAGCAGGATCATCCCGCCCATGGCCGCGCTCGGCAGCCAACGCCCGTAAGGCGCGAGCGTGAGCACGATGACGAGCAGGAATGCCGCCGAGAAGATCGCCGACAGCGGGGTGCGCGCGCCCGCCTCGTAGTTGATCCCCGAGCGCGTGAACGAGCCCGAGCTCGCGTAGCACGACGAGAAGGCGCCGACGATGTTGGACAAGCCCTGGCCGATGAACTCCTGATTGCCGTCGATGCGCTGGCTCGAGCGCATCGCGATGGCGCGGCCGATGGAGACGGCCTCGATCAAGCCGAGAAGCGCCACCGCCAAGGCCTCGGGCGCGAGGCGCTGCAGGGTATCGGCCTCGAAGCTGGGCATGCTGGGCTGCGGCGGGGTCGCCGGCACGGCGCCGACCACGGGCACGCCCCCCGGCACGGCGCCCATGGCCCAAGCGACCAGCGTGCCCGCGAGCATCGCGATCAACAGGTAGGGCCAGTTGCGCCGCCAGAGCTTGACCCCCAGTGCCGCACCGAAGCTCACCGCGGCGATGAGCACCACCCGCGGCTGGACCGCCTCGAGGTGGGTCACAACATGGCGCCACACCTCGAGGAAGTGCTCCCCGCGGGGCACATCGATGCCGAGCACGTGGCGCAGCTGGCTGGTGACCACGAGGATCGCCGCGCCCGCGGTGAAACCGGTGACCACGGCGGGCGAGACGAAGTTGACCAGGGTGCCCAGACGGGCCAGGCCGAAGGCCAGCTGGTAGAGCCCGGCCAGCAGCGTGAGCGTGAGCGCGAGGGTGATGTAGTCCGCGGTGCCGGGCTCGGCCAGCGGCGACAGGGTCGCGTAGACCATGATCGACAGCGCCAGCGTCGGCCCCGAGATCAGGTGCCACGACGAGCCGAACAGCGCGGCGACCACGGCCGGCACGATCGCGGTGTAGAGGCCGTATTGCGGCGGCAGGCCGGCGATCAGGGCGAATGCGACACCCTGCGGCAGGACCACGACGGCGTTGGTCAGGCCCGACCAGGCGTCGGCGCGCGCGCTGCGCGCGTCCACCCGCGGCCACCACCGCAAGAACGGCAGAAGCCGCCGCAGCGTGGGCTGCGCCGGTCTCAACTACTCGCCCGTTGTGGTGGCGCGACGACGAGCACACGCACCTCCGCGCGTGGAGTCGGGATTTGGGGACTTCTAGGCTACATCATCGCAACCCGTCGATGCCGATGACGCGACCGGCCCACCGAGGGGTGGGCCGATCCCGTTGCGGCCCGATACGGGCCACGTACTGCGACGCCTCGATCAGCCGCCGTAGGCCTCGCGGATGGCGGCCATCGCGGCGCCGCCCTCGGCGGCCTCGACACCGCTGACCCACTGCTCGACCACGTCCATGTTGCCCTTGATCCAGCGGGTCGCGACCTTCTCGGGGGAGCACTCCTTGCGGTTGAAGCCGTCGATCCACACGCTCTGGGCCTTCAGCGGCACCTGGAACTGCTTGAGGAACTGCGCCACCTGGGGCTGCTCCTCGGCCCAGCCGTCACGAACGATGGTGTAGACGGTGGTCTCCATGCCGGCGAGCTTGCCCTCCGGATCCTGCTCGAGGAAGCGGATGTCGAACTCGATGTCCATCCAGTGCGGCTTCCAGCCGTGGAACACGATGTGCTCGTTGTTGCGCGTCTTGCGCTTGACCTGGCTGAGCATGCCGGCGGTGCTACTCGGCGTGACCTTCCAGTCGCCCAGGCCCATGTAGTCGTTGTTGACCGCGTCCTGGAACGCGCGCGTCATCGCCGCACCGGCGCCGATGGCATAGATCTCCTTGCCGAACATGTCGCCGTTTTCGACGAGGTCCTCGACGCTCTTGACGCCGGCCTCGTAGGTGTAGGACGGGACCGCGAGCCCCTGGACGGCGCCCTCGAGATTGGCGGCGTGCTGTACGGCCGAGCCCTCGTCGAGCAGCGGCTGGACCATGTCCTTGTGCGCGGGCATCCAGGCGCCCAGCGAGACATCGACATCGCCGCGGCGGATGCCCTCGTAGACGAACTGGGGCTCGAGCTCCTGGACGCTGGTGTCATAGCCCATCGCCTCGAGCAGCTGGGTCGCGACCTCGGTCTTGACCGTCACGCCCGGCCAGGCCTGGATGGCGAACCGTGTCGTCTCCTCGGCGGCCGCCCGCAGCGGGGCCAGGACACAAACGGCCGTCAGTGCGGCCACCGCGATCGAGGTGGTACGCGTGCTTCGTTGGAACCTCTTCATAGATACCTCCTACATTGCCAATCGGTGCAACAACGCATGCAGGCGCTCAGGCCGCCGTGCGCTCGAGCACCCGGAGCCGCGACCGAATCGGGTCGCGGTCGAGATAAGCGCCTTGCAGGCGCCTGTAACCCGTGTTCGGGTCGAATCCCTCGCGCCCGTGCAGGACGCGCAGGTTGTCGAATGCCAGCATCTGCCCCGGCGCCAGTGTCAGGCGCACCATGTAGCGCGGGTCACGCAGTAGCTGCCAGAAGCGCCGATAAGCGCGATAGAACGCCTCGACGCGCTCGGCGGTGAGCCAGAGCGTGTCCCGGATCCAATTGTTGAAGCGGATCTCGGTGAGCCCGCCGTCGGCATCGCGGCCGATCACGGGCGCGCGATGGGCGATGTCGGCGGCCTCGTCCTGGAAGCGGAAATCGACCGGCACGCTCGCCAACAGCTCGAACGCCGCCGGATCCTCCGCGCGCAAGGCCTCGGCCACGGCGAAGCCGTCGACCAGTAGCGATGCGCCGCCCTCGGCCTCGTTGGCCAGGCAGTACAGCAGCTGGACATCGGGGGCGCGCTGCCAATTGGGCAGGTCGACGTGGGGCTCGAGCGGGGCCGAGGTGAACGCCGCGTTGTTCGGGTCGGGCTTGGATACGACGTCGAACATGCGGCCGAAGTTGGTCTCGCGTGGCCAACCGACGCGCTCGGCCACGCGCAGGACCTCGCCATCGTCGGCCGGGCCGTCGGTGAGCACGACGACGCCATAGCACTCGAGCGCGCGCAGCCACTCGGCCATCGCGTCGCCGCGCTGCATGAACGCCGCGTGCGCGACCGTCGGCAGCGAACCCGCCATGGCGGCGTCCCAGTGCACCCGATGGCGGTCCGAGGCGGCCCTGCCGTCGCCGTCGAGCACGCGCTGATGCAGCCAGCCCGGATCGAACAGGCTCTCGTGGGCGTCGTAATCGCCCATCGGCGGCCAGCCCAGATAGAGCGCGCCGTCGGGCGTAATCCCGGCCGACGGCGCGGGGATCGTCTCCGGCACGTCGATGATGCGGAACAGGCGCTCGCGCGTGTCGGGATGGCGGCACGCACTGCAGGCGCAGTGATCGCGCAGCCAGACGAACGGGAAATGCCCCGTGACGCCGTCGTCCCACGTAAGCACCAAGGTGGTGGCGTCGGTGCGGGCATCGGTGAGCCGCGCCGAGCTCGCATAATCGGCGAGCTCGGCCATGCCCACTACGGGCCCCGCCTCGGCGCCAGCCAAGGCAGGGCCCGTTTGCGTCACCGAGCTGCTCAAGAAGCGGCCCCTTGCTGCTCACCCAGCTTCGAGCGGTACTCGCGCTCGTAGAGCGCCTCGTAGTTGCGGATGTATTGATCCGTCGCGTCGAAGTTGGGCTGGTAGTCCCAGGGCTGGATCTTGCCGCGATTGAGCGCGTCGAAGATGAAGCGCCGGCACTTCTGGCTCTGCAGCACGCGCTGGCGCAGATTGTCGAGATCCCATTGCTCGGCGACGAGGCCGGCGAGCTCGTTCTCGATCTCGGCGTAGTCGGCCCGACCGGCGAGATCGTTGAGCTCCTTGGGGTCGGCCTCGAGGTCGAACAGCTGCGGCGGATCGTTGGGCTGGTCCGGCTCGCCCTGGCTGTAGACGTACTTGTAGCGCCCCTTGCGCACCATCAGGCACGGCCCGGCCGCGCCCTCGCCGAGATACTCGGCGTAGACGGTGTCGTGCCAGTCCGCCGTTTTGCCCTCGAGCAGGGGCCGGATGCTGCGGCCCTTGAGGTACGGCGCGTACAGCGGGTCGGGCTCCTCGCCCGAGGCGAAGTCGACCAGCGTGGGGAACAGATCCAGCAGCGAGATGTTCTGCGACACGCGAGCGCCGCCGTTGAAGTCGGGATGGCGCACGATGAACGGCACGGCGGACGACCACTCGTAGAAGCTCATCTTGTACCACATGCCACGCTCGCCGAGCATGTCACCGTGGTCGGCCGAGAAGATCACGATGGTGTTGTCGGCTAGGCCGGCGTGCTCGAGCGTGTCCATGATCTCGCCGACCTTGTCGTCGACGTAGCTCGTCATGCCGTAGTAGGCGTGGCGCGCCTTGCGGATGTCGTCGTCGGTGACATCCTGGCGGTGCATGCCGTAGTGGTAGTACAGGCGCGCGCTGTGGGCGTCGCGCTGGTCCACCGGGATGTGCTCGACCGAGGGCAGATCGATCTCGTCATCGCTGTAGCGATCCCAGTACTCGCGCGTGGTCAGATAGGGATCGTGCGGGTGGGTCATCGACACGACGTGGAAGAAGGGCCGATCGTCGCGCGTCTCCCGGGCGACGTCGTAGAGATAGCGCTTGGAGCGGAACGCCGTCTCGTCGTCGTAGTCGATCGGCATGCTGCGCGCGACCACGCCGGCGCCGGTGACGCTATCCATGTTGTGGAAGAAGTCGAGCTGCTCCTCGGGCTTCTCCCAATCCGGCGTCCAGCCGAAATCGACCGGGTAGAAGTCGGTCGTCAGACGCTCCTCGAAGCCGTGGAGCTGGTCCGGGCCGATCAAGTGCATCTTGCCGGACAGGCACGTGCGGTAGCCCAGCGAGCGCAGATAGTGCGCGAAGGTGGGCACGCCCGCCGGGAACTCGGAGGCGTTGTCGTAGGAGTCGAGCTCGGACGGCAACCGCCCCGAGAGCATCGACACGCGCGAGGTCGAGCAAAGCGGCGAGTTGCAGTAGGGACTGTCGAAGACGGTGCCGCTGGCAGCGAGGCGCTCGAGATTGGGCGTCTTGATGTTCGGGTGGCCGTACATCGACAGCGCGGGCGCGCCGAGCTGATCGGCCATGATGAATACGATATTGGGTCGTTGGCGCGTCATGAGGCTCCTTCGGATGGCTGCGTGGGCCTAGCGTGTAGCTCATTGGTATTGTCCGGCCGTGGCGCGCACAGTGGCTAACGATTAATCTGGCCACTGAGGCTTAGCTCTACTTATATCGGGGAGGGGGTACATGCGGGCACTGCCGCCGCCGGCCTGGCTGCGCACGTTCGAGTCGGCGGCGCGGCATCTCAGCTTCACGCGGGCCGCGGCCGAGCTCAGCGTGACCCAGTCGGCGGTCAGCCAGCAGATCCGGCTGCTCGAGGACCGCCTGGGCGAGTCCTTGTTCCACCGCCTGCCGCAGAGCCTGCAGCTCACCGAGGCCGGGCGGGCCTATCTGCCGGTCGTGCGCGACGCCTTCGATCGGCTCCACCTGGGCACCCACGAGGTCTTCGGCCAGGGGCGCCGCGAGCTGGTCACGATCCGGGCGACGCCGGGCTTCGGCGAGTTCTGGCTGGCCCCGCGGCTGCCCGATCTGTTCGCGCGCTACCCGGAGATCGACGTGCGCATCGCCTCGGCCGTTTGGAATCCCGAGCTCATGGAGGCCGGCGTGGACCTGGAGGTGCGCTATGGGGTCTCGGAGTGGCCCGAGCTCCATGCCCATCGCCTCACCAGGGAGGCCATCGCGCCCGTGTGTGCGCCGGCGGTGGCGGCGCGCCTCGCCGGTCGGCCCGAGGCCCTGGCATCGGAGCGGCTCCTGCACACCGACGGCTTCCGCAACGGCTGGGCGGAGTGGCTCCAGTTCGCCGAGGCGCCCCCCCAGGTGGACGCGGGCTCCGGCTGCCACTTCGACACCGCCATCATGCCGCTCAATCTGGCGGCCGCGGGCGCGGGGGTCGCCCTGGGGCGTCAGTCGCTGACCGCGGGACTGTTGGCGCGTGGCGAGCTCGTCGAGCCCTTCGATACGCGCCTGGAGGTCGACGAGGGCTTCCACTTGGTGTGGCTGGCCGACCGGTCGCTCAGCGCGCAGGCCGATCTCGTGCGCGCGTGGCTGGTCGAGATGGCCGACGACACAGGCGCGTGAGCGCCGCCCTCGGGACCGCGCACGCGGGCTCGACGCGCGGTCGTTGCCATGACCGAGCGGGCTCCCGACAATCGGGCGTTCGGCGCGAGCTGCGAGAGCCCATGTCCCCGAGAGAACGCTACCGCCAGGCACTCGCCGCGGGCGAGCTCGACCCCGATACGGCCCAAGCCGATGCCATCGAGGCGTTCGAGGCGCTGCATGATCGCCTCGTCGCCGACGAGCGCACGCGGCGCGGCTGGGGTGCGCGGCTTCAGCGGGCGCTGGGGCGCGCGCCCGCCCCCGTGACCGGGCTCTACGTCTTCGGGGGCGTCGGCACGGGCAAGACGCACCTGTTCGATCTGTTCTTCGATAGCCTGCCGTTCGACGCCAAGCTGCGCCTGCACTTCCACCGCTTCATGTTCCTGGTCCACGAGCGCCTGCGTCAGGTCACCGACGCCGAGGCCCCGCTGGAGCACGTCGCCGCCCATTTCGCCGCGCGCGCCCGGGTGCTCTGCCTCGACGAGATGCACGTCAACGACATCACCGACGCCATGCTCATGTACGGCCTGCTCAAGGGGCTGTTCGCGCGCGGTGTGACCCTGGTCACCACCTCCAACGTCCACCCGGACCAGCTCTACGCGGAGGGGCTCCAGCGCGAGCAGATCGTGCCCGCGATCGAGCTCATCAAACAGCACACCACGCTGCTGGCGCTCGACGGTGACACCGATTGGCGCCAACGCAATCTGGCCGACGCCGAGCTGTGGTACGTCCCGCCCGGGCGCGCCGCGGATATGAGCCTGGCGGGGACGTTCGAGCGGGCGGTGGCCGTCAACCGGCGCAAGCGCGACTGGATCACGGTCAACGGGCGCCGCATCAATGTGGTGTATTGGGCCGACGGGGTGGCTTGGTTCGACTTCCGCCCGCTGTGCCGCGGCAATCGCTCGGCCCACGACTATCTCGAGATCGCGCGCTTCTTCCACACGGTGCTCTTGCGCCGGATCCCGGTCATGGGCGACGCCGACGACGATGCAGCACGGCGTTTCGTCAACCTGATCGACACCCTCTACGACCGCAACGTGCGCCTATTCGCCTCGGCCGAGGCCGAGCCCGAGGCGATCTACACGGGCTCACGCTTGGCATTCGAGTTCCGGCGCACCGCCAGCCGCCTGCGCGAGATGCAGACGGCGGAGTACCAGCACCAGCCGCACCTGCCGTAGGTCGTACGGCGACGGGCGACGGGCGACGGGCTAAGGGCTAAGGGCTAAGGGCGAGGGGCGACGGCGCGTCTTTCCGGGGGCTGCGGCGAGCCGAGTGGCTCAGGGACGCCGAGTGCATGCCCCGAGGCGAACGGGTGGCGTAGGCCGGTTCTTGCTCGCTAATGCCCCACGCGGGGCATCACCGGCCACCACACTGGATAAGCCATCGGCGGCATCCAACGCCGCAAGCAATAACCGGCATTGGGGGCAATTCGATCGATGCCGGTTGTTGCCTGTACCAGTAGGGGCGCCGCGCGGCAGCCAACGGCCGTGGCCGCCGGAACCCGAGCCGGTGCCCGGCGGGCAAAAACCGGCCTACCCCCTTGGACCGCGGAGAGACCGACGCGTAGGCCGATGGGATGGCCTCCTCCCTCCTTCTATTCGGCATCTGCGTGCCAGA
>CAYTWS010000058.1:0-497 GCA_964442145.1 uncultured Ectothiorhodospiraceae bacterium
ACTCGACCGATCCGGTCGGTCCGGGCGAGGCCTTGTTCACCGAGGCGTTCTATCGGCAGTGCCATCGGGCGCTCGCCGACGGCGGTTTGATCGTGCAGCAAAGCGAGTCGCCACTGGCGCATCTGGCCGAGATCATCGCCCCGATGTACCGCAAGATGCGTGCGGCCGGTTTCGGCGAGCCGACCTCGCTGCACTTCCCGCAACCGGTCTACCCGACGGGCTGGTGGACGGCGACGGCGGCGCGCAAGAGCGGGCCGGTCACGTTCGAGCGCGCGGCCGCGGCCGAGGCATTGGCCTTCCACACCGAGTACTACACCGCCGACATCCACCGCGGGGCGCTGGCCCAGCCCGCCTTCATGCAGCGCGCACTGGCGCCGCGCGGCTGAAGCGGTTATACCGCGGCACGGCCAGTGGCAGCTCGCCAATGAATCCTTGCCGGCATCGTCAGGCCGGGCCAGGCGACGGGAGGGGGATACAAGAAGGCCTCCGGCGGATAC
>CAYTWS010000058.1:507-7747 GCA_964442145.1 uncultured Ectothiorhodospiraceae bacterium
AGGGAGGCGACCGCGGTCGGGTGCGCTGGCTCAGCTGAGCTCGGGACGGGCCGGCTGCCACTGGTGCCCACCGGCCTGCTTGGCGCTGTACATGGCCGCGTCGGCCTCGGCGATCAAATCCTCGAAGTCGGCCCCTTGCTCGTCGAGCATCACGCCGGCCGAGCCCGACACGGCCGTGCCCTCGGGCGCGGGCACGGCGGCGATGAGATCGACGACCTTGCTGGCGAGCGCGCGCACGTGGCTGGACTCCGGGATCGAGGCGAGCACCACGAACTCGTCGCCGCCGGTGCGAGCAACCACGTCGGTGCCGCGCATCGAGCCCGACAGGACCGTCGCCACTCGCCGCAGGATCTCGTCGCCGGCGCCGTAGCCGAATCGCTCGTTGATCGCCTTGAAGCCGTTAAGGTCGACGACCAGGATCGCTAAGTGCTCGCCCGCTTGCCGCGCCTGATCCCGCGCCTCCACGAAACGCCGCTGCAGCAGGCGCTGATTGGCCAGACCCGTTAGTTCGTCGTGGTAGGCACCCCATCGGAGCCGCCCCAGCATGTCGGAGTGGCCCAGGGCGATGCTGGCGAGCTTGGCCAGCTCGGTCAGCTCGGCACGCAGGCCGTCACTGTCCTCGCTGTGCCCCAGGAAGATCCCCAATGTGCCGGTGCGTGTGCCGTCGTGGAGAACAACATGCTGCAGGGCGACGGCCTCGCACCGCAGCGGCCGCCGCAGCGGCTCCGGATCGCTCAAGGCCTGCGCCAGCGGCACCACCGCGGGGGCAGCCTCCCTGGCCGTACGATCGAGCTCGCCGAGCACGCGCTCGAGATAGCCCGGATAGCCCAGTGCCTCGAGCTCGGGGGCGACCACCATGGGGCGCTGGTCCGGATCGCGGTGGAGGTAGAGGAACGCGGCGCCGGCGGTGTCGAGCGACGCCGCGATGCCGACGAGCTCGCGCAAGGTCTCGCCCGGATCGAGCTGCTCGGTGATGCGCTTGAGCACGTGAGCGCGCCCGCGATGCAGCGTGAGCTCGCGCTCGGCCGTCCGGCGGTCGGCGATCGTGTGCAGATGGAAGCCGCCATGGCCACTGAGCTCGACCGGCTCGGCCGAATGAGCAATGGGCACGAGCTCGCCGCCGCGGCAGCGCAGGAGCGTGCCCTCGCTGGCGCGCTCGAGCCAGTCGTCGATCCAGGTACCGGCGAGATCGGCGACGTCGACGCCGGCGAGATCGGCCAGCGTCCGATTGGCGTGGTTGATGTAGCCCTGGGCGTCGGCTAGGGCGACGCCCAGGGCGAGATTCTCGTAGATGGTGTCGAGTAGCTCGCGGTAGGTGGTCAGCTGCGCCTCTTCGCGGCGCGCCTGCTCCAGCCCGTGGCGATGCTCCATGTAGTCCGACACCGCCGCCGCGAGATCGCGCAAGCGCTGGATCTGCTGGTCCGTGATGTCGGCGCGCGGGTGGCTGTCCATGACGCACAGCGTCCCCGGCACCGTGCCGTCGCGTGCGAACAGGGGGGCCCCGCAGTAGGCGCGCAGGTAGGGCGGTCCGGTCACGAGCGGGTTGTCCCGGAAGCGCTCGTCGGCGGCGAGGTCGGGCACATACAACACCTCGCGCGCAGCCACCGCGTAGGGGCAGAACGCGGTCTCGCGGTCGCTCTGGCGCGCGTCCAGGCCGTAACACGACTTGAACCACTGGCGGTTGAGGTCGGTGAGGCTGACCAGCGCGACGGGCGCGTCCAACAGCGCGCGGGCGACGCGTGCGAGGCGGTCGAAGCCTTCCTCCGGCGGGGTGTCCAGGATCCGGTAGCGCCGCAGCGTCGCCAGGCGCTGACGCTCCGCGTCCGAGGGTGTAGTCAATGCCGACCTCCATCCGATGGGCGCGGGCATTCTACGGCTTGCGCGCCATTGCGCCCAGCCGACGACGGCCACGGCCATAGGCGCCGCCATTGCCCGCGTTTGTGGCACGGCGACCGCTTCGCTAGAGTGGCGCGACGAACTGCGGGAGCGAGCATCGATGAGCCGGAATCCGTTCGACGAGATCAGCGAGCGCCTGGGCCGTTTGCTTCCCGACAGCGCCCAGGAAGTGCGCGCAGACTTCGAGCGTAACGCCAGGGTGGTGGTGCAGCAGGCGCTGTCGCGCATGGATCTGGTCACGCGCGAGGAATTCGACGCACAAGCGGATGTGCTCGCGCGCACGCGGGAGCAACTGGAGGCGATGGCGGCCCGGGTGGCGGCGTTGGAGCGCCAGGCCGGCATCGACCCCCCCGACGCCAGCGATCGCTCGCCCGCCGACCCGGAGTAGCCCGCCCCGAACAATCCAAGGAAGGGAGCAAGCATGGAAGCGCTGCAGCGCCGCCCCTCTGTGCCCGCACCCCGCGGGGCGCCGCGATGACCCTGGCCGTCGTCCACAGCCGGGCGCTCGCCGGGATCGAGGCCCCGGCCGTCGATGTCGAGGTCCATCTCGCGGGCGGGCTGCCGTCGCTGTCGGTGGTCGGCTTGCCCGAGGCCGCGGTCAAGGAGAGCAAGGAACGGGTACGGGCGGCGCTGGTCAACGCCGGCTTCGATTTCCCGCAGCGCCGTATCACGGTCAATCTCGCGCCCGCGGACCTGCCCAAGGAGGGCGGGCGCTACGACCTGCCGATCGCCCTGGGGATCCTGGCCGCGTCACGCCAGATCCCCGGCGACGCACTCGCCCACGCCGAGTTCGTCGGCGAATTGGCACTCGACGGCGCCTTGCGCGCTATCCGCGGAGCACTGCCCGCCGCCGTGGGCGCGGGCACGGCGGGGCGGAGCCTGACGCTGCCGGCGAGCAACGCCGCCGAGGCAGCGCTGCCCGAGGCGGCACCGGTCTACCGCTGCGACCATCTCCTGGGGCTGTGCGCGCGACTACGCGGCGAGGCCACCGCCGCGGCCGAGCCCCCGCCAGCGCCCCAGTCCGCCCCCGATGGCCCACCCGATCTAGCCGACGTGCGCGGCCAGCAGCAGGGCCGGCGCGCCCTCGAGATCGCCGCGGCCGGCGGTCATAACCTCCTGTTCGTGGGGCCGCCGGGCACGGGCAAGTCCATGCTCGCCCAGCGCCTGCCCGGCATCCTGCCGCCGATGACGCACGCGGAGGCGCTGGAGGCGGCCGCCGTGGCTTCCGTCGGCGCCGGCCGGGTCGACCCGGCGCATTGGGGCCACCGGCCCTTCAGGGCGCCTCACCACACCGCCTCGGGGGTCGCCCGCGTCGGTGGCGGGAGCCATCCGCGTCCAGGCGAGGTGTCGCTGGCGCACCGGGGCGTGCTGTTCCTCGACGAGGCCGCCGAGTTCGACCGGCGCGTCCTCGAGGTCTTGCGCGAGCCCTTGGAGACGGGGCGGATCACGATCTCGCGCGCGGCACGCCAGGCCGAGTTCCCCGCCGACTTCCAGCTCGTCGCCGCGATGAACCCGTGTCCCTGCGGCCAGCTCGGCGATCCGGCGACGCTGTGCCGCTGCGGCCCGGAACAGATCCGGCGCTATCGGTCGCGCTTGTCCGGCCCCTTCCTCGACCGGATCGACATGCATCTCGAGATCCCCCGGCTATCGCGCGCCGCCCAGCGCGACGCCCCCGCCAGCGAGGCCAGCGCGGTCGTCGCCGGGCGGGTCGCGACGGCGCGCTCGCGTGCACGCGAGCGCCAGGGCGTGGCCAATCGCCAGGTCAGCGGCGACGCCCTCGAGGCCCAGTGCCAACGCGACGGGCTGGAGCAGCTGGATGCGCTGGTCGATCGCTTGGGGCTGTCGACGCGGGCCCACCACCGTATCCTGCGGGTCGCGCGGACCATCGCCGACCTGGGCGGTGTCGACTGCATCGGCGCCGATCACATCGCCGAGGCCACGACCTACCGCGCCTTGGATCGGCCAGCGCCACCCGCGTGACGCGCGACCGGTTGCCTCGGCCGCACTATGCCCCCACCTGGGCCCTCTAGCGCAATCCCGGAGCGACGCGGCAGGAGACGAAGATGGCCCAATCGCAAGCGCAAAAGATCTTGTTCGTGCTCACGGGCAACGACCGCCTCGGAGCCACCGGCAAATCGACGGGCTACCACCTTGCCGAGGTGGCCCAGCCGTGGCGCGTGTTGCGCGAGGCCGGATGGGCCATCGACTTCGCCACGCCCCACGGCGGTCCCACACCCATGGACCCGGGTAGCGACGACCGCTGCGACAGCGACAACGCCGCCCTGCTGGGCGACCCCGACGCCGCGGCCGCTTTGGGCGACACAAGGGCGCTCGGCCACGTCGACATCGACGATTACGCGGCGGTCTACTTCCCCGGGGGCCACGGCACCATGTGGGATCTGCCCGACGACCCCAACGTCACCGCCGTCGCCGCCGGCATGCACAGCCGCGGGCGGCCCGTCGCCGCGGTATGCCACGGCCCGGCCGCCCTGGTGAACGCCAGAGACCCGGAAGGCGGCTATCTGGTGGCGGGCCGGCGCATCGCCGCGTTCACCGATGAGGAGGAGGCGGCCGTCGGGCTCGACGCCACCGTGCCCTTCCTCCTGACGTCGACGCTCGTCGACCGCAGCGCCGAGCACCAGTACGCCGCGCCCTTCGCGGCCCATGTCGCGGTCGACGGCCCCTTGATCACGGGGCAAAACCCCGCCTCGGCGCGCGGCGTCGGGCAAGCCTTGCGCGACGCGCTGGCAGGCTGACGCGGCCGGGCCACCCGCGCGCTCAGGCGAGGCCGCAGGCGGCCAGCCAGCGCGCAAAGACCGCGTGACCGGCGCGCGCGACGGCCGCGCCGTCGCGGCGGGTCTGTTCGCGCAGGGCCGCGACCGAGCGCCCCGGGGCCGCCCCGATCTCATGGACGTGGCCCACCCGCCAGGCCTCGATGTCGTCGGGGCGGGCCTCGAGGTGGAATTGCAGCCCCAGGCCGTGGTCGCCCAGGGCGAATGCTTGATTCGGGCAAGCGTCGTTCCAGGCGAGGCGTTCGGCGCCATCGGGCAAGGCCACATTATCGCCGTGCCAGTGGAGCACGGTGGGCTCGCGCGAGCCCAGCTCGCCGAGACAGCCACAAAGGCCCGCGTCGGTCAGTGTCACCTGGCCCCAGCCGATCTCCTTGTGCGGCGCGGGCTCGAGCGGCGCGCCCAAGGCGTGGCCCATCAACTGCGCGCCCAAGCAAATCCCGAGTGTCGGTTGGCCGCGCTCGAGGCGCTCGCGCAGGATGGCGCGCTCGCTGGCGAGGAAGGGGAAAGCGTCGTCGTCGGCGGCTCCGATGGGCCCGCCCAGCACCACGAGCAGATCGGCATCGCGACCGCCGAGGGCGGCCGGCTCGGTCAGCGGCACATCGATGGTATCGATGGTCGCTCCGTGCACCTCGAGCAGGGGGCGCAACCGCCCCAGATCCTCGAACGGGACGTGGCGCCATACCCGAACGCGCATGGCTCCTCGTTACACCCTTGTGTGCCGGGGGCTACGGCTCGACGCCGGCCTCGTCGAGCATGTACTGAACCGCCCGCTCGATCTCGGTACGCGAGGCCGCGCCCTTTTGCGCGGGCATCTGGTTGAAGCCCTCATAGGAGTGCTCGACCAAGGTCTCGAGGCCTTTTGCGGCGCGCTCGCCCCAGGCGGCCTCATCGCCCAGCTCGGGCGCACCCAGGGTGCCCGCGTCGTGGCAAGCGGAGCACACCGCCTGGTAGACGGCATTACCCGCGCGCGGCTCCTCACGGTCCCCGGCATCGGCCTGTTCGGCCTCAGCGACCTTGGGTCCGCCCATGTTGATCTCACCGATGGGCGCGACGCGCTGGGCGATGGCCTCGGACTCGGTCATTCCCGCGGGCACATAGGTCCTCTCGCTCGTCGTGCTGGCGACGAACAGCGCGGCCACCAAGAAGATCATGGCCAGGCCGGCGAGGCCGGCGATCACGAGGGGGAACATTTCGCGGAAGGCAGTCTCTTCGGCGTCCGTCATCGCCTACTCCAGGTTGCGCACCGGTCCGCTCGCCAGCGGGCAGTCCAGCGCGGGATTATACAGAGCGCCCCGCTCCCCGAAAACGCCGCCTCATGGACGCGGCGATCGGGCGCGCGTATCATCCGGGACCTGCACGATCCGGGGCAAGCCGCGCCCCAATCCCCATTGCGCGCCCGTAGCTCAGTCGGATAGAGCGTCGGCCTCCGGAGCCGAAGGTCACAGGTTCGAGTCCTGTCGGGCGCGCCATCCCTATCGCACCACCCATCGGCGGTGGGCTCTCACGCCGCGCGTCCATACGATCGCTCGCGCGCCATCGACGGGCGGCTGCAGCGATGGCCCAGGGGCCTGGGCGCATCGCCACACCCGAGAGCCGGGCTCGCGGGCGAGCATGTCACCGCGCACGCCGATGGCCGGCGCCCGCGGTCGCCCCGGCGCGTCAGTGGACATCCAGAGCGTAGGCGCGCAAGTGCTCGAAGGGCACGATCTCCAGGGTCGCCTCGTGGGTGGCGGCAAGGATGACCGGTGGGGCACAGCCGGCGCGCCGAGCCTCTTGCCAGCGCGTGGCGCAAAGGCACCAGTGATCGCCCGGCGACAGGCCGGCGAAGCCCATCTCCGGCTGTGGCGTCGACAGATCGTTGCCCTGACTGGCCGTGAACGCCAGGAACTCGTGTGTTATCTGCGCACACACGGTGTGGGCACCGAGGTCCTCGGGCCCCGTGTTGCAGCAGCCATCGCGATAAAAGCCAGTCACCGGGTCGAGCCCGCAATACTCCAGCGCCTCACCCAGCACGTTGCGGCTCGTGACCTGGGCCATCGTCTGTCTCCTCGGGCGGTGCGAAGCGCGCGACCATAACACGCGCGGCCGCATGGTCCACTAGGAGGCTGTCCGAGAAACCTGTGCCGTAGCGAGCGCGTGGCACAGCGAGCAGATTTTCGCGATCGTGAGACGAGCATGGTGGTTACCATGTGAGTTGAGCGATCGCCAAAAGATGCCGCAGTGGGACGCGCGCAGTAGGTACCGGGTTTGCTGGACAGCCTCCTAGCACGGCCACAGGCCCTAGAGCACGGCGCGCAATTGCTCGACCAGCCAGTCGATCTCCCCGGCCTCGATGGTCAGCGGCGGTGCCAGCCGCAGCACTTGCTCGCGCGTCTCCTTGCACAGCACCCCACGCTGCATCAGCGCCTCGCAGAACGGCCGCGCAGGCCCCGCCGACTCGGCGATCTCGATACCGACGAGCAGGCCGCGGCCGCGCACCTCCACGATGCGCTCGCTATCGATCGAGCGGAGGCCGTCGATCAGGCGCGCGCCCAGCTCGCGTGCGCGGCCGG
>CAYTWS010000059.1:0-7724 GCA_964442145.1 uncultured Ectothiorhodospiraceae bacterium
CCGCCGCTGCCGCCGCCGATCACCAACAGATCGTAATCGTTCGCCATGTCACCTCCTCGAAAACCTCGATCGTACGGCCTGGCCCCGGCTCAGGCCACCGCTTTGCGGCTTGGGACACGCCGTGCGCATGGGATCACGCAAAGGCGCCAAGGCCGCAAAGAACGCGAGTAACGAGAAAGTGTGAACCGAGCGGTGTAGCCAGCCCATAACCCGTCACCCGTATTCCGTACTCCGTACTCCGTACTCCGTACTCCGTACTCTGTACCCCTTACCCCTTACCCCTTGCCCCGTACCTCGTAACCCTTAGCCCTTAGCCCTTAGCCCTTAGCCCTTAGCCCTTAGCCCTTAGCCCTTAGCCCTTCGCCCGTCGCCATGCCTTGGAGTCCCTGCGCCCGGGTATTAGACTCCCACTCTCGGTTCGCCCGCCCGGACGCCAAGCCCATGACCTCGAAGCAGCCGGCGAGCTGGCGCGATCACCCCAGCGTTCGCTTCGCGCGCGAGCGGCTGGGCCAATACGCCGTGCTCACACGCGTCGACCGGCCCATCGGCACCTATCTGCTGCTGTGGCCGACCCTCTGGGCCCTGTGGCTCGCCGCCGAGGGCGTGCCCGACTACTACGTGCTCGTGGTGTTCATCCTGGGCACGTTCGCCATGCGCGCGGCCGGTTGCGCGATCAACGACTTCGCTGATCGCCACATCGACGCCCATGTCACGCGCACGGCGCGGCGCCCGCTGGCGACCGGCGCGGTGAGCGCGCGCGAGGCGTTGGGCGTGGCCATCGTGTTGGCGCTGGTCGCGTTCGCGCTGGTGCTCACGCTCAATCGCCTGACCATCTATCTCGCCTTCGTCGCGCTCGTGTTGGCCGCGCTCTATCCCTTCTCCAAGCGCCATACGCACCTGCCGCAGGTGGTGCTGGGCGCGGCGTTCTCCTGGGCGGTGCCGATGGCGTTCGCTGCGCAGACGGGGGAGGTGCCGCCGCTGGCGTGGCTGGTATTCATCGTTAATCTGCTGTGGACCGTCGGCTACGACACCATCTATGCCATGGCGGACAAGCCCGACGATCTGCGAATCGGCGTCAAATCCACCGCCATCCTGTTCGGCGAGTTCGACCGCCACATGGTGGGGCTGTTCCAAGCGCTGACCCTGGTTGGCCTGGTGTTCATCGGTCTGCGCTTCGCGCTGGGGGCGAGCTACTACGTCGGTGTCGCCGTCGCCGCGGCGCTGTTCGTCTACCAGCAGGTGTTGATCTACGACCGCCAACCGGCGCTTTGCTTCCGGGCCTTCCTCAACAACGCCTGGGTCGGGCTCGCCGTGTTCGCCAGCATCGTCGTCGACTACGCGCTCGCGGGGTAACCGCGGCCTCATGCCCGCGCGGCGGCGACCACGGTGACGCGCTCGGCCCCGGCCGCGCGCAAGCACCGCGCGGCCTCGCGCACGGTCGAGGCGGTCGTGACGACGTCGTCGACGAGGATGAGGTCGCCGCCGGGGACGCGACGCGGCGCGTCGAAACAGCCGCGCACGTTGCGTCCACGCCGGTGCGCCGGCAGATCCATCTGCGCCACCGTCGCCCGGCTGCGCACCAGGACATCGCCGGCGATGGGGGTGCCCAGGGTGCGCGCGATGGGCCGGGCGAGCTCGGCCGACTGGTTGAAGCCGCGCTCGATCAAGCGCCGTTGGTGCAATGGCACGGCGACGATGGCATCCGCCGCCGGCAGCCGCGGGCCGAGCTCGCGCGCGACGAGCTCGCCCAGCAAGCGCCCGGCGGCCAACTCGCCGCGGAACTTGAGCCGGCGTACGAGCCAGTCGACGGGGGCCGCGTAGGCGAAGCCCACGCGGATCGCGGCATAGGGCGGCGGTTTCCACAGGCACGCGCCGCAGACGCTGAGCGCGGGGAGACCGGGCGCGGTCTCGGGCAGGCGGGTCCCGCAGCGTACGCAGGCGGTGCCCTGGCGCGGCAGATCGAAGCGGCAGGCGGGGCACACCGCCATGGCGTCGCTGCCGGGGGCCGCGCAGAACAGGCAGCGCGGCGGGAACAAGCGCTCGAGCCACGACATCCCGTCGTCTCCGTTGGGTCTCCGTCCCTGGTGCGGGGGCCTCGACGTTATCGACGAGCCCGTCGGCGCCGCGCTTGCGGACGTCCAAAAGGCATTGGATTTTTTGGACAGGCCCGCTCCCCCCCGCCTATCATGCGGGCGATTGTCGCGAGCCCCACCCGCGACTGCAACGCCCGATCCGAGGCAGGAGCAACAAGGCAATGACCCAAGAGGTGACCGAGCGCCACGACTGGACGCGCGCCGAAGTCGAGGCGCTGTTCGCGCGGCCGTTCAACGATTTGTTGTTCGAGGCCCAGTCCATCCATCGGCGCCATTTCGATCCCAACCGCGTCCAGATCTCGACCCTGCTGTCGATCAAGACGGGGGCGTGCCCGGAGGACTGTGCCTACTGCCCGCAGAGCATCCATCACAACACCAACCTCGAGCGCGAGCGCCTGCTGCCGGTCGAGGAGGTCGTCGAGGCGGCCAAGGCCGCGCGCGACAACGGCGCCACGCGCTTTTGCATGGGCGCGGCCTGGCGCAACCCCACCGACCGCAATCTCGAGCGCGTCATCGAGATGATCCAAGCGGTGCAAGCGCTGGGCATGGAGACGTGTGTGACCCTGGGCATGCTGCGCGCCGAGCAGGCGCGGCGCCTCGCCGAGGCCGGGCTCGACTACTACAACCACAACCTCGACAGCTCGCCCGAGTACTACGAGCGCGTCATCTCGACGCGCGCCTACAGCGATCGCCAGGAGACGCTGGAAAACGTGCGCGAGGCGGGCATCAACGTCTGCTGCGGCGGCATCGTCGGCATGGGCGAACAGCGCAACGACCGCGCCGGCCTGCTGGTCGAGCTGGCCAACCAGCCCGACCATCCCGGCTCGGTGCCGATCAACATGCTCATCCAGGTACCGGGTACGCCGCTGTACGGTACCGAGGAGCTCGACCCGCTCGAGTTCGTGCGCACCATCGCGGTCGCGCGCATCATGATGCCGCGCTCCTATGTGCGGCTGTCGGCGGGGCGCACCCAGATGAGCGACGAGACCCAGGCGCTTTGCTTCTTCGCCGGTGCCAACTCGATCTTCTATGGCGAGAAGCTGCTGACCACGGGCAATCCCGATACCGAGGCCGACGAGCAGCTGTTCGCGCGCCTCGGACTCCAGGCCGAGACGGTCGAGCGCGAGCGCGCCGACGGGCCCAGTTGCCCGGCCGCGGCCGCCGAGGTCGACGACGCCTCCGCCTGAGCCGGGTGGCCGTGCGCGATCTCCGCCCCGGGCTCGAGCAGCGCCGCGAGCGCCGCCTCTACCGGGCACGCCGCATCGCCGAGACCGCCCAGGGCCCCGAGATGGTCCTCGATGGCCGGGCCGTCACGACGTTCTGCTCCAACGACTATCTCGGGCTGGCCGCCGACCCCGACGTCGCCGAGGCCATGGCCCAGGGCGCGCGCCGCTGGGGGGCCGGCAGCGGCGCCGCGCACCTGGTCAATGGCCACGCCAGCGCCCACCACGACCTCGAGGACGAGCTCGCCGCGTTCACGGGGCGCCAGCGCGCCCTTTTGTTCTCGACCGGCTACATGGCCAACCTCGGCGTGGGCGCGGCCCTGCTGCAGCGCGGCGATGCGGTGTTCGAGGACCGGCTCAACCACGCCTCCCTGATCGACGCGGGCTATCGCCCGCGCGTGGGCTTCCACCGCTATCGCCACGCCGATCCGGACGACCTCGCCGGGCGCTTGGCGGCCAGCGACGCCTCCGAGCGGCTCGTGCTCACCGACGGCGTGTTCAGCATGGACGGCGACGTCGCCCCGCTCACCGATCTCGCCCGGATTAGCCGCGACGCGGGCGCCCGATTGATGGTCGACGACGCCCACGGCTTCGGCGTGCTCGGTGCCGGCGGGCGCGGCAGCCTGGACGAGGCGGGCCTGACGAGCGCCGATGTGCCGGTGGTCGTGGGCACGCTGGGCAAGGCGTTCGGCACCGCGGGTGCGTTCGTCGCCGGCGACGAGGACCTGGTCGAGACCCTGATCCAGGGCGCGCGCACCTATATCTACACCACGGCCATACCGGCCGCCGTGGCCGAGGCGACGCGCACGGCCCTCGCGATCGCCGCGGCCGGCGACGACCGGCGGCGCCATCTCCACCGCTTGATCGAGCGCTTCCGAGCGGGCGCGGCGGCCGCCGGTGCCGAGCTCATGCCCTCGCGCACACCGATCCAGCCCATCCACGTCGGCTCGGCCGAGGACGCGCTGGCGCTGTCGGAGGCGTTGTTGCACGAGGGCTTGCTGGTCACCGCCATCCGCCCGCCCACGGTGCCGCCGAACAGCGCGCGCCTGCGGGTGACGCTGTCGGCGGCGCACACCGAGGCGCATGTCGATCGCTTGATCGAGGCGCTGGAGCGCCATCTACCCCCGGTCTCGAGGCCGCGCGACGCCGTCTAGGAGGCCGTTCGAGTAACCTGGGCAGTAGCTGCCGGGGGATTCGGCCAGCCCCTTTGCGGGGCTCCAGGCGTCTCGCCCCGTTGCAACGCCAGCGCTACGACCCTGTACATGATCGATATGCTCGCGACTGCTTTCGCTCTGCGCTCGCTCGGGGCCGCGTCGGTATGAGTGCGGGGCGCCTCGGGTGGCTCGGCATCGTCCGGCTCGGGCTGGTGCAGAGCTCGATCGGCGCGGTCGTCGTGCTCACGACCTCGACGCTCAACCGTGTGATGGTGGTCGAGTGGTCCTTGCCCGCGATGTTGCCGGGCGCCCTCGTTGGCTTCTACTACGCCATCCAGATCCTGCGGCCCCGGTTCGGTTTCGGCTCGGACTGCAGCAGCCGCCGTACGCCCTGGATCGTGGGCGGCGTGGCCGTGCTCGCCTTCGGCGGGGTCCTCGCCGCCGCGGCCACCGCTTGGATGGGATCGAACTGGGTCGCGGGGGCCGCTTTGGCGACGCTGGCGTTCGCCTTGATCGGCATCGGCGTGGGCGCCGGGAGCACCTCGCTTCTGGCCCTGCTGGCCAAGTGCGTCGACGAGCGTCGGCGCGCGGCGGCGGCCACGGTGGTCTGGGCGATGATGATCGCGGGGTTCGCCGTTACGGCGGGTGTCGCCGGGCAGTTCCTGGATCCGTTCTCGCCGGCTCGGCTGATGGGCGTCAGTGGTGTCACGGCGTTGATCGCGTTGGCCCTGACGCTCGCCGGCATCTGGGGCATCGAATCGGGCGGCGCGGCGGCTCGCGCCAAGGCGAGCACGGACGGCGCCGGCGCTGTGCCACCGGCGTTCAGGGCTGCGCTGCGCGACGTCTGGAGCGAGCCGCATGCACGGCGCTTCACGCTCTTCGTTTTCGTATCGATGCTGGCCTACAGTGGCCAAGACCTCATCCTGGAGCCTTTCGCGGGGATCGCATTCGAGCTCACCGCGGGGGAGTCGACCCAGCTCAGCGGCATCCAGTACGGCGGTGTCCTTGCGGGCATGCTGCTCGTCGCCGTCGCGGCCAGCGGCATCGGCGGGCCCAAGCTGGGCTCGCT
Organism: uncultured Ectothiorhodospiraceae bacterium; assembly: GCA_964442145.1. Taxonomy (GTDB): domain Bacteria; phylum Pseudomonadota; class Gammaproteobacteria; order XJ16; family Halofilaceae; genus Halofilum. The sequence goes on from CAYTWS010000059.1 coordinate 5,540, forward strand.
ACGCGGTTGGACCGTGGGCGGTTGCGCGGCGTCGGCGGCAGCGCTTGCGGTGCTCGCCGTCGCCGGGGTGCACGGCCCCCCGTGGCCGCTGCACACGACCGTGTTCGTGCTGGGCGCGGCCAACGGGGCCTTCGCCGTCGCCGCGATCGGCGCGATGATGGCTCTGGCGAGCACGGGCCAAGCCGCGCGTGAGGGCACACGCATGGGGCTTTGGGGTGGCGCCCAGGCGATCGCCTTCGGCTCGGGCGGTTTCCTCGGCACCGTCGGCGTCGACGTCACGCACTACCTCGTCGGCAGCCCGGCGGCCGCCTACGTCTTGGTATTCCTCATCCAGGCCGCGCTGTTTGTCTATGCCGCCCGCCTCGTGCTCGCCGTCGATGGCCTCGGCGGACGCGCCCAGCGGGGCTCGCGCGCGACCGAATCCGTCGCCGCGGGACTGGAGTAGGGAGGAGCGAAGGGCCGTTCCATGACTGACGGCCTGTTAACACCTCGCGCGTGTCGGCGCCGGTGCCGACACGCTGGCTGAAGGCCAGCTCGAGCCGGCGTGCGGGATGGGCGTTGCTCGGGCGCGGGCAGGCCGTTCGGGGCCGCCGATCGGGGCAGCCCCGGCGACGACATGGTCGCGCTTACTTCACGACCAGCTTGCCCTTCATCAGGCTGTAGTGGCCCGGGAAGGAGCAGAAGTAGGTGTAGTCCCCGCCGGACTCGAGCCCGGAGACATCGAACGTGACGCTGGTCCTCTCGCCTCCGCCAATCAGGTCGGTGCTGGCGATGACGCGATCGTCGTCGGGGACGTAGTCGTTGTCGAGGCCGGCCTCGCTGCCCTTTTGGGCGACGTCTTCGTAGGCGCCGGTCTCGGTGAGGACCCAGTTGTGGCCCATCGCGTTCTTCGCCATCTGGCCGGTGTGCTTGAGCGTGAGCTCGACCTTGTCGCAGTCGGCGCCGACCACGAGCTCGGACTTGTTGAATTGCATTTGGTCATCGCCGCTGATCGACAGCTTGCACGTCTTCGCCGCTGCCGAGCCGCTGTAGCCGAATGCCAGCGCCGCCATGGCGAGTACGGCCACGAGATTCAAGTGCCTGGTCATCGGGTCGCCTCCTTCTATTTCGGGGATCGGGGGGCAATGCGCCCACGGGCATGCCTCGCTCGTATACGCGGTTCGTGCCGCGGCCATTCTGGGATGTGCGGCAACCGCCGAGGTGCCCCGCTGGGCGGTGGGACCATACGAGGTGGCCACCCGGCCGCGCAAATCCGCGGTGGGTGCCGGCGTAGACGACAGCGCCCGCGCGCGGCGCCGGGCGGCGCCCGACTGTCACAAAATGCGCGGAGCAGGCGCGTATACTGGTCACATTCGCATCATCGGAGTGTGTCGATGGCGCACGCCACCGCGGCGGAGCGGCCGGCCGAGTCGGTCCCGGCCAATCTCCAGGACCCCAAGCTCTACATCAACCGCGAGCTCTCGCTGCTGGAGTTCAACCAGCGTGTGCTCGAGCAGGCCAAGGACCCCGACAATCCGCTGCTCGAGCGCCTCAAGTTCCTCTGCATCGCCAGCACGAACCTCGACGAGTTCTTCGAGATCCGCGTCGCCGGGCTGATGCAGAAGGCCGAGGTGGGATCGGTCCAGAAGGGCTCGGACCAGATGCCGCCGGCCGATGTGCTGCGCGCGATCAGCAAGCGCGCCCACGCCCTCGTAGACGACCAGTACCGGGTGCTCAACGAGGTCTTGATCCCCGAGCTCGCGCGCGAGGGCATTCGCTTCGTGCGCCGCAGCGAGTGGACGGCCAAGCAGGAGGCGTGGCTCAAGGCGTACTTCGAGAACGAGCTGCTGCCCGTGATCTCGCCCATGGGGCTGGATCCGGCGCATCCATTCCCGCGCATCCTCAACAAATCGCTGAACTTCATCGTCTCGCTCAAGGGCAAGGACGCATTCGGCCGTAGCGGCGGCACCGCGATCGTCCAGGCCCCGCGGGCCTTGCCGCGCGTGATCCAGCTGCCGCCGACCGAGGAGGGCAACGGCGCCTACGATTTCGTGTTTCTGACCTCGGTGATCCACACGTTCGTCGAGCAGCTCTTCCCCGGTATGCAGGTGCGCGGCTGCTACCAGTTCCGCGTGACGCGCAACAGCGACTTGTTCGTCGACGAGGAGGAGATCGACGACCTGCTGCTCGCGCTCGAGGGCGAGCT
>CAYTWS010000060.1:0-7713 GCA_964442145.1 uncultured Ectothiorhodospiraceae bacterium
TAGTCGGCCCTTGTAGTTGGAGCTCATGCGGGATTCATGGAGCATTAACGGGGCAGCCCCTCTCCGGCGTACCCCCCAGCGGGCCCATGATCGCGAAATAACCCCCGTTCGACAAGCACGAGCTGCGGTCATTGGCCAACCCCAGCAATGAATTTGTTATGAGGATAGCGACGAAGCATCACGAAAAGTAATCAAGGCGCCGGGGGGAGCTTGCGTCGTCCACGCCATGGAGGCCCCGCGGTCACCTTGGGCTTGGGGGCGCGCGCTGGTATCACGCGCCCGCCTTCTCGCCCCAGAGCTCCTCGAGGCGCTCCTCGCGACCGCACGCCCTCTTGTAGAACTTGTAGCGGGTGGGATTCTTGACGTAGTAGTTTTGGTGGCTTTCCTCGGCGCGGTAGAAGGGCCCGGCGGCCTCGACCGGTGTTACCACCGGGCCCGGCAACTGGCCCGATTGCTCGATGGCCTGCTTCGACTGCTCGGCCAAGCGCTTCTGACGTTCATTGTGATAGAAGATCGCGCTGCGGTACTGCGAGCCCTTGTCGCAAAACTGGCGATCCTCGACCGTAGGGTCGATGTTGTACCAGAAGACGTCGAGTAGCCTGTCGTAGTCGACAACCTCGGGATCGTAATGCACGCGCACGGCCTCGGCATGGCCGGTCGCACCGCTCGAGACCTGGCGGTAGGTGGGATCCTCGGTGTCACCGCCCGTGTATCCCGAGATGGTGGCCTCGACACCTTCGACCTCGTCGAACGCCTCCTCGACACACCAGAAGCACCCACCGGCGAAAGTGGCTTGCGCCAGCCCCTCGGGCGGCTCGTCGACGGTCTCAGCCGCCGCGATTGTGGCGAACCCGGCGAGCACGACCGACAACACGGAACGGATCATAGCTTGACTCCAGGCGATGGCTCGGCCCCGTGGGACTGCTGCGCGGTGCTCAAGTTCCCGCCGATTCGAGCACCCCGGCCGCCTGCTCGTCGGCATGATACGACGAGCGCACCATGGGCCCACTGGCGACATGATCGAAGCCCATGTCGTAGCCGATGTCGCGCAGGCGATCGAACTCATCGGGATGGACGTAGCGCGCCACCGGCAGGTGCGCCGGGCTCGGCTGCAGGTATTGGCCGAGCGTCAGCATGCGGCAATCGTTGGCACGCAGATCGCGCATGACCTGCTCGACCTCGTCGATGGTCTCACCAAGGCCCACCATCAACCCCGACTTGGACGGGATGGTCGGATGGCGCTGGCGAAACGTGTGCAGCAGCTCGAGCGAGCCCGCGTAGCTGGAGGCCGGCCGCGCGGTGCTGTAGAGCCGCGGTACGGTCTCGACGTTGTGGTTGAAAACGTCGGGGCGGGCGTCGTCGAGGATGTCCAGCGCCGCCTCGATCCGGTTGCGGAAGTCGGGTGTGAGGATCTCGATCCGGGTCCCCGGCGTGCGCGAGCGGATCTCGCGGATGCACTCGGCGAACTGGGTCGCCCCACGGTCGGCCAGATCGTCGCGATCGACCGAGGTGATCACCACATAGTCCAGACCCAATGCCTCGACCGTTTCGGCGAGATGGCGCGGCTCGTTCGGGTCGGGCGCATCGGGGCGCCCCGTCGCCACGTCGCAGAACCGGCACCGGCGCGTACAGATATCGCCCAGGATCATGAACGTGGCCGTGCCCTTGGCGAAGCACTCGCCCAGGTTCGGGCACGCGGCCTCCTCGCACACGGAGTGGAGGTTCTTCTCGCGCAGGATCCGCTTGATGTGGCGCACCCGGGGATGGACCTGCGCCTTGGCCCGTATCCACGAGGGCTTGCGCTGCGGCTTTTGCGGCGCTTGTCCCTCGACTTGCACCGGGATCGTGCGGATCTTGTCGGAAGCGCGGCGGTGACCCGCCGGGTCGAGCCGCGAGGGCGAGACGTAGCGGTCGGGTTCGGTCATACGGACTCCAGGATAGGGGGCTGCGCGGTCACGCGCGTATGGCCCAAGCGCCTTGCGAGGATCGCGACGAGGTCGTCGGCGAGCGCCTCCGAGCCCGCCGCGATGCCCTCGTCTGCGGTGCGCGTCACGCGCATGCCACGATAGCCACACGGGTTGATCCAGGCAAACGGCGCCAGATCGCAATCCACGTTGAGCGCCAGACCGTGAAAGCTAGAGCCGCGGCGTACGCGAAGGCCCAAGGCGGCGATCTTGCGTTCGCCGACATAGACACCGGGCGCGCGCGCGTGGGTCGTCGCACTCACCCCATGGCGAGCCAATAGCTCGATGACGCTCGCCTCGAGCTCGCTCACCAACCGGCGCACACCGATCCCCATGCGCTGCAGATCGAGCAAGGTGTAGACGACCAGCTGCCCGGGTCCGTGGTAGGTGACCTGCCCGCCGCGATCGATCGCCACCACGGGGATCTCGCCGGGCGCGCGCACGTGCTCGCGCGAGGCGGCTCGACCAAGGGTGTAGACCGGGGGATGCTCGAGGCACCACACCTCGTCGGGGGTGGCCGCGTCCCGACGCTCGGTGAAGGCGCGCATCGCGTGCCAGGTCGGCGTGTAGTCGACCCGATCCCAGCGGCGCACCCGCAGCTCCCGCGCCATGGCGGTTCCCCTCTAGAGCGCGAACAACACGCGCTCCTCGGCCGTGAGCGTGTAATAGATGCTGTCGAGCTGCGCCCGGCTCTGGGCGCGCACCGTGACGGTCACCGCCAGATACCGCCCACCCCGGCTAGGGCGCGTATGCACGGCCGAGGCCGTGACCTCGGGTGCGTGCTGCTGGACGAGGCCCATGACCAGGTCCCGGAAATCGCCGGTGTCGTGACCGAACGCCTTGACAGGGAAGTCGCAGGGAAACTCGAACAGGGTGTCTTCTTCGCTCATAACGCGCTGGCGCGCGCTGTCGCGCGCCCGTTTCGATCCCGTTCCAGCCTAGCACAGCTCGCACCGGGGGACCGCCTCAATTGAACCACTGCCAGACGGTGTCGGCCACGCGCTGGAAGAAGTTGCCCGCCGAGACCGATTCGAGCACCACCAGCGGCGCCTGCGCGATGCTGTCGCCATCCAGATACACCCGCACCATGCCAACCTCGTCGCCCTTGTCGGCCGGCGCCGTCAAGCGCGCCGGCAACGCCATCTCGGCCTCCAGGTCCTGGTAACGGTTCTTCGGGATGGTCACCCGCAGCGCCTGGCTCACTCCAAGGGGGATTCGATCGCGCGCGCCCTTCCAAATCGCGGCCTGCTCGAGGACCTCGCCGGCGCTGTAGAGCTCGTGGCGCTCGTGGAAGCGGAAGCCCCAGGACAGCAGCGAGCGGCTATCCTCGGTGCGCTTCTGCGCGCTCGGTGCGCCCATGACGATACTGATCAGGCGCATGCCGTCGCGTGTGGCGGAGGCAGCCAGGCAATACTGGGCCTCATGGGTATAGCCCGTCTTGAGCCCATCGACGTGCGGGTCGCTCCACAACAGCTCGTTGCGGTTGTACTGCTTGATGTTGTTATACGTGAACGAGCGCTTGGCGTAGCGCTCGTAGCGCTCCGGGAAGCGGCGGATGATCGCGCGCGAGAGCACCGCCAAGTCGCGCGCGCTGGCGTAGTGCTCGTCCGAGGCGAGTCCTTCCGGATTCTCGAAATGGGTGTTGTCGAGGCCGAGCTCGTCGGCGAAGTGGTTCATCTGCTCGACGAACGCGGCCTCGCTGCCGGCAACGTGCTCGGCGAGCGCCACCGAGGCATCGTTGCCCGACTGCACCACGAGCCCGTCGAGCAACGCGTCGACGGTCGCCTTGGTCCCGACCTCGAGGAACATCTGGGATCCGCCCATACGCCATGCCTTCTCGCTGATCGGGACCTCGTCCTCCATCGCGATCGAGCCATCGGCCAAGGCCTCGTAGACGACATAGGCCGTCATCAGCTTGGTCAGGCTCGCCGGGGCCATGGGCTTGTCGGGCTGATCCGCGGCCAGCACCTGGCCACTGGCGGCCTCCATCAGGACATGCGTCTCGGCGGAGAGTTTGGGTGAGCTGGGGACGTTGGCGGCCCCCACGCTTTGGGCGAGAAACAGACCGAAGAGCAGGATCAACGAGCCGATGGAACGGTTCATGAGGCTCCCAAAGGGTGCGACAAGGCAGGAATCGACGGATAGCCGCGCATTGTATCGCGCCTCCGTGGGCTCGCACAGCGCCGCTCGCTACTCGCGCACCACACGGATGGGCTCGATGCCGGCACGCTCGAGCTTGGCCCGCACCGCTCGCCGCCTCTCGGCATCCGCCAGCGGCCCCACCCGCACACGATAGATCCGCTTGCCCGCGCTATTGCGGCCACGCTCGACCTCGACCGAGCGCACGTCGGCGCCTTGCACGCGCGCCCGCATCGTCTGGGCATTGGCGAATTGCGCGAACGCGCCCACCTGGAAATACACCGCGCCGGCTGCGCGCTCGAGCGCTGCGGGATCGGCCGAGGACCCGCCATCCGCGGCACCCGCTTCGCCCGCATCGCCCGCGCCCGGGTCCGTGAGCGCGCGCACCCGCACCCGCGCGGTGCCGGCATCGAGCACCCCCAGCCGAGCCGCCGCCGCATACGACAGATCGATCAGGCGATCCTCGTGGAAGGGGCCGCGGTCATTGATCCGCACGATCACGCTGCGGCCGTTCTCCAGATTGGTCACACGTGCATACGTGGGCAGCGGCAACGTGCGATGCGCCGCCGTCATCGCATACATGTCGTAGCGCTCACCCGACGAGGTCACCCGCCCGTGGAATTTGCGCCCGTACCAGGAGGCCCGGCCCTTGGCGACATAGCCCGCCGAGCTATCGCGCACCTCGTAGCGCTCGCCATGGACGACGTAGCTATCGGGATTGCCGGCGTCGCTCTTGGGCTCCTGCTTGGGCACGGCGTCGGGTATCGCCTCGGTATCGATGGCCACCCCGGGGCCGTCCTCGGTCTCGACGCTGCGCACGCTACACCCCGACAGCGCCAGCAAGACCGCACCGGCGAGGGCGCGGACAAGCGTGCGCACCAGCGCGGTCCTCATTCGGCGCCCGCACGTGCCAAGCGACGCTCGATGCCACGCGCGACCTGATGCACCGCCAGGGCGTATAGTGGACTGTGGTTGTAGCGGGTGATCACGTAGAAGTTGGTGTGCCCGATCCAGATCTCGGGGCCATCGGCGCCCGCGAGCTCGATGACGCTGACGCGGCGATGGCTATCCGGCATGGGCTCGACCCGGATACCCGCCCGGCGCAGCTCCGCGGCCGACACGGAAGGCTCGAGACCGCGCTCGGCGAGCGCGCGGTAGTCGCTACCGGCGCCCTGGGCCCGATGCACCACGGCCTCACCCGCCTGCCAACCGTGACGGGCCAGATAGGCGGCCACGCTGCCGATCGCATCGGCGCTCGAGTCCCACAGGTCGCGCTCGCCGTCGCCGTCGAAATCAACCGCATAGTGTCGATAGCTGCTCGCGATGAACTGGGGCATGCCCATCGCCCCCGCGTACGATCCCTCCACCGCCCCAGGTGCCAGGCCTTCCTCGCGCGCCAGGATCAAAAAGGCCTCGAGCTCGCTCTCGAAAAACGATGAGCGCGGCGGATAGTCGAACGCCAACGTCGCCAGCGTATCGAGCACGGGATACCCCCCGGCGTGCTCCCCGTAGAAGGTCTCGACACCGAGGATGGCGGTGATGACCGCCGGCGGCACACCGTATTCGGCCTCCGCCCGGCGAAGCGTGTCGGCATGCTCACGCGCGAACTCGGCTCCCGCCTCGATGCGCTCGGGCGTGACGAAGATCGGCCGGTAGTCGGACCAAGGCAACGCCTCGGCCGGCTCGCGGATGGCCTCCAACACCGCTTGCTGGCGCTCCATGTCCTCGAACAGACCGCGCAGCTCGGCCGCGTTGAAATCGTGGCGCTCGGCTACCCGCGCGATGAAATCGCGCGCCCCGTCGGCCTCCAGCATCGAGGCCGCCGCCGGCAGCGACGCCGCCAGCGCGGTGACACCCGCCGCCAGTCGAAGCCAACCCGCTCGCCCTGTCATGGAGCCAATAGCCGCCGATACGAATGGATCGACATGATGATGCCGAAGGCGGTCAGCAGGGTCACCATCGAGGTCCCGCCGTAGCTGATCAACGGCAGCGGGACCCCCACCACCGGCATCAAGCCGGTGACCATGCCGATGTTGACGAACACATAGACGAAGAACGTCAGCGCCAGGCTGCCGGCGAACAAACGCCCGAACGAGTCCTGGGCCTTGCCCGCGATATAGAGGGCACGGCCGACGATGAACGCGTACAACAGCAGCAACAGGGCCGCGCCGAACAAGCCGAATTCCTCGCCGAAGACGGCGAAGATGAAATCGGTCGAGCGTTCGGGCAGGAAGTCGAGCTGGGATTGGGTGCCGTTGAGCCAGCCCTTGCCATAGAGCCCGCCCGAGCCGATCGCGATCTTCGATTGGATAATGTGGTAGCCGGCCCCGAGCGGATCGTTCTCGGGGCGCAGGAAAGTGAGCACGCGCTCGCGCTGATAGTCGCGCATGAAGTGCCAAACCACCGGCACGGAGGCGGCCGCCAAGGCCCCGAACAAGGCAATGAAGCGCCAACGGATCCCGGCGAGGACGACGGCGAAGACGCCGGCGCTGGCGACGAGCACGGCCGTGCCCAGATCGGGCTGGCGCGCGATCAGCATCACCGGCACCGCCAACAGCACCAACGCCCCCAAGACGCGCCAAAACGACGGCGGCGGGGCCCGCTCGGCCAAGTAGCGCGCCACCATCATGGGCACGACCACCTTCATCCCCTCCGACGGCTGCACCCGTAGCACACCGAGATCCAGCCAGCGCTGGGCTCCGCCCGCGCTCACGCCCCAAAGCTCCACCCACACCAGTGAGGCCGTGCCCAGAACGAACAGCCAGGGCGCGAGCAGGCGCAGATTGGGCGGCGGGATCTGGGCGACGACGATCATGGCGGCCAGGCCGACACCGATGCGCACGCTCTGCTGGAGCACGAGCTCGAGCGACTCACCGCCGGCGCTATAAAGCGCCAACAAGCCGATCCCCAGGATCGCGACGATCCCCAGAAGCAGGGGCGGATCGAGATGCAGCGCGCGCAGGGCGCGCGGGAGGATCCCGCCCTGCGTGCCCGCGCGGGCGACCGACTCAGGCGTCGCCATCGTCGCCCCCGGCGCTGGTGTCGGCGGCCACGCCGTTGTCATCGAGCCAAAAATCGATGAGCTTGCGCGCCACCGGGGCCGCGGTCGACGAGCCGCTACCCCCGTTCTCGACGACGACCGCCACCGCGATCCGGGGCGCATCGGCCGGGGCGAACGCGATGAACAAGGCGTGGTCGCGCAGATGGGCGGCGATCGCGTCGGCGTCGTATTCCTCGTCCTGGCCCAGCCCGAAGACCTGGGCAGTGCCGGTCTTGCCCGCGATCGTATACGGGCTCTTGAAGCCGATGCCGCGGGCCGTGCCGCGCTCGCCCTGGGTTACCCCGACCATGGCGTCGACGACATAGTCCCAATCTTCGGGGCGCTCGAGGGCGAGGGGATCCACCCGCGGCGTGACCGTGCCGCTGCCGCCATCGCCGCCGTCACCGCTTCGCTCCCCGGCCGCGAGCAAGCGCGGGCGCACCGGATCGCCCCGATTGGCGAGCATCGCCGTCGCGCTCGCCAACTGCATCGGCGTGACGTTGAGGAAGCCTTGACCGATGCCGTGGATGGGCGTCTCTCCCGGATACCACGGCTTGCCCCGAGTGCGTC
>CAYTWS010000061.1:0-3688 GCA_964442145.1 uncultured Ectothiorhodospiraceae bacterium
GGCTCTCGCCATCGGAGACGGTGAGCTCGATCTCGCCGTCGAGCAGCACGATGTACTGGCGCCGCGGCGCGCAATGCCAGTCGAAGTCGTAGTCGGGCGGATTTTGGCGGAAGACGACGCCGTGCGCCGGCAACCGCTGCGACAGGCGCCCGAGCGCGCCAGCGTCGGTCAGGGCCACATCGAGCTCGGCGAAATGCGACTCGCCTTCGGCGTCGGCATAGACCCGCGTCACACGCATGCTGTGTGGCATATCGTCAGTCTCACGCATCGCATTCGCCCGAGCGTTGCACTAGCCAAACCGACTCGCGGACCCCGGTCACGCCCTGGGCGCTGAGATCGCCGGGGGCGTCACCGTAGACGTCACGCTCGAGCGCCGTGACAGTGAACCAGGGCGTATACAGCGACTCGACCGCGGCCGGCCGCACGGAGAAGGGCGGGCCCTCGATCCCGTCGTCCGCATACGCCATGGTCACCAGGAGCATGCGCGCGCCGGGCGCCATCAAGGCCGCCAAGTGGCGTACGTAGCGCGCGCGCATCGGCGGCGGCAGCGCGATCAAGGCGGCGCGATCCCAGCCCCCGGCCAGGGCACCCACGTGCGACGGAGTCAAGTCGAAATAGTCGCCCGTATACACCGCTACGCCGCCGCCGCGCCACAGCGACAGCCGCCCGCCCGGCTCGCGCTCGGCCGCGATCCCGTGCTCGGTGAACAACGCCGCCACGGCCTGCTCGCTCAATTCGACACCGATCGGCTCGAACTCCTGTCGCGCGAGCCACGGGATATCGACCGATTTACCGCACAACGGCACGAAGATTCGGTCGCCGGCGCACAGATCCAGCCGGGCGAGGTAGGCCCGCAGGTACGGATGGACCTCGGCCCGATGGAAGCCGATCCGGCCGTCCGTCCAGCGCTGGTGCCAAAATACGGGATCCATCGTGGCCTTTGGGGCGAGATCTTGGTGAGACCATGACGACGGTATACCAAATGGCTACGGGGACCAATCGGCGCGCGCGGAGTCGGTAGAGAGGCCGCCACGGGTATAGCGCCGGGCCCGCGCGATGGCGGGGTAAGCAACGCGAGACTCAAAGGCACGCGACAGCGCCGGCCGGGCACGCGCGACGATGGGCGTAGACGCCGATGGCGTCGCCAGCCTGCTGCGCCCCGCCTGGCTCCGCGACGCCCAGGCGCGCCCGCAGGCGGACGCGCTCGGCCACAGGCCGTACGAGGGCGTCGAAGACCGCGCCCCACACGCGGCGCTCGCGTTGGGCGACGCCGCGGCCCTCGAGACCGTCGTCGGCGGCGGCATTGTGCAGCGAGCACGGCGATGAGCGTCTTAGCGCTGGGCCACGCGCGCGCAACGGCACGAAAACCGGCGCGAGTGGCCCAACGGCGACCGCCCGCTTTGCGCGACGCGTCGCGTGCGCGGCGTGCGCCTGACGTGCATCCTGGAACGCAGCCACGACGGCGTACCGTATTTTCCCGAAGGAGGATTCGCCGCATGAGCGAAATCCAGCCGCGCATCGACATCCCCGGACCGCTGGGTTTCGGGGGCGCGCCCATCGGCGACATGTTCGCGCCCAGCGACGAGTCCGCTGTGCGCGCGACATTGGCGACGGCCTGGGACCACGGCATCCGCCACTTCGACACGGCCCCGCACTACGGCGCCGGCCTGTCGGAGCAACGCATGGGCGCATTCCTGGCGAGCAAGCCGCGCGATGCCTACTTCCTGTCGACCAAGGTAGGACGCCTGCTCGAGCCCGACCCGCGCGGACCGGAGCTCCAACACCCGTTCGTCGGCGGTCTCTGGTTCAAGCGCCGCCTGGACTACGGCTACGAGGCCGCCCATCGTTGCGTCGCCGACTGCCTGCAGCGCCTGGGCGTGGGTCGCATCGATGTCGTCTACATCCACGACCTCGCCGCCGACGCACTGGGCGACGCATGGCGCGAGCACTTCGCCACGGCGATCAGCGGCGCCGCCCAGGCGCTCACCGAGCGACGCGAGCAAGGCGTAATCCGGGGCTGGGGCTTAGGGGTCAACCGCGTCGAGCCCTGCCTACGCGCGCTCGACGAGGCCGATCCTGACGTCTTCCTACTGGCCACGCAGTACCATCTGCTCGATCAGACCGGTGGCGACGCCTTGTTCCCGGCGTGTCTCGAGCGCGGGGTCCAGGTGGTCGTGGGCTCCCCATTCGCCTCGGGGCTGTTGGCCGGCGGCGATCACTACAACTACCAGCGGGCCGCCGCCGAGCAAGTCTGGCAGCGCGACCGGCTGAGTCATGTGTGCGATCGCCACGGGGTGGACCTCAAGGCCGCCGCCGCCCAGTTCAGCGCGGCCCATCCGGCGGTCGCGGCGATCCTGCCCGGTGCCAAGCGCGCCGATCACATCCGCGAGAAAGTGGAGCTGATGCAACAGCGGATCCCCGAGGCGTTCTGGGCCGAGCTCAAGGAGCGCCACATCTTGCATCCAGAGGCCCACACACCGACGTCGGAGGCTCGCTGAATCCGCGCTCGCCGATGGCCCCGCATGCTCGTGGGAGGAGGCCGGGCCACGCGGGCCCGGTTGCGCTGGCCTGGGGGCCGGCGGGGACTGGGCCACAGGCGTTGCTATCCGCTGGCACCCTCGCGGCCCGGCGGGGCGAAGCCGAAGCACTGCGCCAGTCCGTCGATCGGATCGCGCAACACCCACGCGTGCGCGGCCAGATCGCGCGGCGCCGACGGCCGGCGCACATAGGCGCGATAGGCCCCGGGCCAAGGGCCGGGGCGGTCCAGGATCGCACCGGCTCGTCCCATGCGCTGCAGCGCCCGCTCGGTGGCTACACTAGCGGGGAACCAGACGATGATGCGATCGCCGGGCAAGGCATAGAGACCGGCGCGGTGCAGACTGACGACCGTGACCCAAGCGACCGCCAGGATGCCGACGGCACAGCCGATGAGCACGGCACGCCGAGTCGCAGATCCGGGAAGGACTCATCCAGGCGCTCGATGCCGGGCGGCGAGTCCACGCCACAGCCGCCCAGCCCGAGCGAAAGTGCGACCGCAACGGGCGACGCCAGTAATCCTCGCTCCCTTCGCCGGCTTTGGCGAGTTCCCCGCGCCATGCGCGGCCCCTTGAGCGATATCAGGAGGTACCGCCTGGCTCGCCCGTATCCGAGAGAAAGCGGGAGAACCCGATCGTCGCTCCGATTACACATGCGGCGATGACCGCGAGAGTAACGGCCAGCGCCATCCCGTCGCCGGTGATGGCACCGTCAAAGTACTCGACGTCGACATCGGCCGGCTCCAGGCGCAATGCCGCCATCCCCGTGTAGTGCATACCGCACACGGCGACCCCCATGACCAACGAGCTCAAGTAGCGTAATGCCCCTGCCGCATGGACGACGATGTACAAGGCAGCGCTCGCCGCGGCGATGGCGATCAGGATGGAAGCGGCGACGATCCAGGGATCGTAGGTGAGATAGGCCGCAATCCGGATCGCGGCCATGCCGGTCTAGTGCATCGACGCCACCCCGAGGCCGGTAATGACGCCAGCGGCGCTCAGCGCCATAACGGAGTATTGCCATCGAAATACGCAATACAGGCCGAAAAAGGCGAATAGAATCGGGATGACGAGCGAGATCACCGTAACGACGGTGTCGTAAGACAACGGCACCCCTGGGTCGTAAGCCAGCATACCCAGGAAATGCATCGCCC
>CAYTWS010000061.1:3698-7660 GCA_964442145.1 uncultured Ectothiorhodospiraceae bacterium
GATGGTATTACTCATGGCGATATATCCCGCGACGCTATCGATATGTCAGGGCATCGGAGCAAGATATATGCCCGCGACATCGATGGCCCAACGGACCGAATCGTGGCGCTCATAGTGAGCCGGGATGCATACCCTCGCGTGCGTCCCGGACCCGCTTTGGATGACGACGAGCATCGCCACGGGCCCTACCCTGCGGCGATGACGCAGCGGGCTACGTTCGGCGCCCTATGTGATCGGGCGATGGGCTGCAACGTTCGCCGCCGCATCTATTTACTCGTGCATGGGCGTCGGCTCCCTGTCAGATAATCAACCGCGAGGCGCGATTGCAACGGCGTCTCGTCGTCGATGCAACCGCGCGCCCATTCACGCGGGCGAGGTCAGCGATAGCACCAGAAGCCATCCGGCCATGCCGGCGAGCGCGAGCCAGGTCAGCGACGTGCCCCATGTACGCTGGCTGGTGACACCGGCCGATCGGCCCAAGCCCCAGGCGTGCAGCACGCGCGCGATCAACAGCCCAGCGCCGGCGACGTGCAACGCCAGCAACTGGCCGCCCTGGATCTCGAGCAACGCCAACAGGATGAGCCCGATCGGGATGTACTCGACGGCATTGCCGTGGACGCGCACGGCGCGGGCGAGCTCGGGCTGGTCGCCGTGGCCGACGCCCACCCGGTAGTGGCGGCGAAGCACGGGGATGCGTGCCGCCAGCCCCACGAGCAGTAACGCGCCGAGCGCGGCATAGAAGCTGGTCACGGGCAACGCCATGGCGGTCCGTCCTCCTTTGGTTGTCAGGCCATCGTCGGCGAATTTTGGCGGCCCGGCGGCGCTCAGCAAAGTATCGCCGCGAGTGCCACCCGCGCACCCGCGCTTGGGCCCGACGCAGCAGCGCGCCCGGCGCGCTCTGCTAGACTGCGCGGCCCTGCTTGCCACCCGGGACTCGCCGCGATGAACGCCGATGCCACTGCCGCGCCGGCCGACGCCCATCCGATCGCGGGCATCGCCTTCATGTGCGCGGGCGTGTTCTGCCTCGTCATCAACGATGTGTTCGCGAAGTGGCTCGGGGCCCACTACCCGGTCGTCGAGATCGCTTTCTTCCGCATGCTGTTCGCGCTGCCGCTGATCGTGGCCATTGGCCTGGCAGCGGGCGGTCGCCACGCCCTGGCGACCCAGCGCCCGCTGGCCCATCTCGGGCGCGGGCTGCTCGCGACCTGCGCGACCCTGAGCTTCTTCCTCGGGCTCACCCTGCTGCCTTTGGCCGAGGTCAGCGCCATCGCCTTCACGGCGCCCATCTTCGTGTGCGTGCTGGCGGTACCGCTGCTCGGCGAGCGCCCCAGCCCGACGCAGTGGCTGGCAACGGCCGCCGGCTTCGGCGGCATCCTGCTCATCGCCCGGCCCGGCGCAGCCGCGTTCTCTTGGGCCGCGCTCGCGCCGCTCACCACCGCGCTCGCCTACGGCTCGCTGATGCTCACCGCGCGCATGCTCGGCCGCCGCGAGACCATATGGGCCACGATGACCTACGCGACCGCAGTGCCGCTGGCGATCACCGGCTTGCTCCTGCCCTGGTTCTGGCAGATGCCCGCACCGGCCCACCTGCCGTATTTCATGGGAGCCGGCCTGTTCGGCGGCCTCGCGATGACCCTGATCACGCAAGGCTTTCGCATCGGCATCGCCTCAGTGGTCGCGCCGTTCGATTACACTGGCTTGGTCTGGGCGACCTTGTTCGGCTGGCTCATCTGGGGCGAGATCCCGGCCCCGGCGTCGATCACCGGCGGCATCGTGATCGCGCTCTGCGGGGGCTATCTCGCCTATACCCAGACCGGTGGGGGCAAACACCGAGCGCCGCCGGAGCCACCGCAACCGCCGCGAGCCGAGTGAGCCGTGCGCGGCCCCCCGGCCATGACGAGCGCCGGCTCGACTGGATTGCCAATGGAAAACGGGATGGAACATGCCCGCGCGCGATGGTCGGCTTGATGCCGAGTGTATCGGGCGCCACCGCGACCGCCGCCGCCGAACCGCCGACCCAGCATCAGTGGCGTCATCCATCCGCCGTATCGCGCGCCGGGACTAGCCCGCCATTGTCGCCACGCACGCAAGCGACCACGCTAGTGGGTCATGCCGGTACAATCGTTGCACGCACCGACCGCTCGGAGGCCCGATCGGGGTGCGACAGCGCACGACGCGGCCGGCGCGCCCGGACCGGCCCCGCCTATCTCGAGCAACCGGGAGTCCGCTTGTGCACGTCGTCGTGATCGGCGGTGGCCTCATGGGCGCCACCACGGCCTATTACCTCCTCGAGCTCGGCCACCGGGTCACGCTGATCGATCGGCGCGAGGAGCTCGCCGCGGAGGGCAGCCACGCCAACGCCGGGATCCTGCACGCCGGTCATGCCGAGCCTTGGAACACCTGGGCGGCAGTCGCCCAGCTCGCGCGCTCGCTGGTACGCGAGGACAGCGCTTTGCGGCTACGGCCGGCACGCTTGCCGAGCGTGACGGCCTGGGGCATGCGCTTCCTGTGGCACTGCCGCCGCGCCAGCCACGATGCGGTGACGGCGGCGAACACACGCCTGGCGGCGTGGTCACTCGAGCTCACCGAGGAGCTGCGCCAAGCCACCGGCATCACGTTCGACAGCGCACGGCACGGCAGCCTCCGCATCTTCCGCGATGCCGCCAATCTCGAGCGGGCGCGCACCGTCGCGGCGGCGGTCGAGCCCCTCGGGGTCCGCTCCGAGGCGTTGGACGCCGACGGTGTGATCGAGCGCGAGCCGGCTTTGGCCGCTAGCGCCACCGAGCTCGCCGGGGCACTGCATTACCTCGACGATGCCCAGGGCGACGCCGCCCGATTAACCCGGGGGCTGGGCGAGGTCGTACGCCAGCAAGGCGCCGAGCTGCGCCTGGGCGAATCGGTGCAGTGCTTGGAAGGGAGCGCGCGCGGCGTGACCGGTGTCGTCACCGATGCCGCCGTCGTCCGCGGAGACTGCTACGTCCTCGCCAACGGCGTCGACGCACCCGCCCTGGCCCGCCCGTTCGGCGTGCGCTTGCCCGTCGAGCCCGTCAAGGGCTACTCGGCCACGGTGGCCCTCGATGCATCGGCACCGGCACCGCAGATCCCCATCATCGACGACGATCGCCAAGTCGTGATGAGCCGGCTAGGCGAGCGCATGCGTTTCACCGGCATGGCCGAGCTCGCCGGCCTCGACCGCCGCATTCGCCCCGAAGCGGTCGACAGCATCATCGGCGAAGGGCTTGCCGATTTCCCGCAGCTAGCAGCGCACATCGACCGAACGGCCGCAGAGCCCTGGGCGTGCCTGCGCCCGGTCAGCGCCGATGGCGCCCCGCTCATCGGCGCGACCGGCGTCGACAAGCTGTTCGTGAACACGGGCGCGGGGCATCTGGGGTGGACCTTCGCGGCGGGTGCTGGCCGCTTGACCGCGGAGGCCGTGACGGGCCAAGCGCCGCGGGCGTCGTTGGCGCGTACCAGCGCACGCCGCTTCAGCGGCTGAGCCCTGCCCGCACCCCCGCGCTCTCGCCGCCTCGCCCGCCGCGATGCGCCCGCGGCCGGTGATTCAGGCCTGACCGTCGCGCAGGCCGACGACCTCGTCGTACAGGCTGCGGGCGACGTCGACCCCCTCGGCACGTGTGCGCTCGCGCTGGGCGTGGCGGCGCTCGCCCGGTAACCGCGTACCGTCCTGCTCCAGGATGCGGGCGAACAGCTGCTCCGCCCGGTCGAGCTGGGCCGCGCGCTCGGCCTCGGCGACGCAACCGGCCGGATCGATCGCGATCAGGAATTCGCCACCGAGCGGCGCGCCGACGCCGTTGGTGTCGGCCTCGCTCGCTTCGAAGCTGAACAGGTCGCCGATCAGCGCGCCGGCCAGCAGCTCGGTCATCAGCGCGATCGTCGCCCCCTTGTGGCCACCGAACGGTAGCTGCGCTCCCTCGAGCGCCGTGGCGGGGTCGGTGGTGGGCGCA
>CAYTWS010000062.1:0-7637 GCA_964442145.1 uncultured Ectothiorhodospiraceae bacterium
TGGGCGAGCAAGCAACTGCCCAGCGATCACCACTTGTTGCAATAACGACCGGCGCCTGCGCCGGGGCGCTCGGCGTCCCTGCGCTTGGAGGCTCTGCGAGTCCCCCCGCACCCACTGCGCGGCGTAACACCCGTTCGCTACGGCGCGGGTTACTCGGACGGCCTGCCAGTCACCGCAGCCGTTTGGCATGCCATCGCGGCCGCGCTATGCTTGCGCGCCGATTGGCACAGTAGCGCGGACGGAGATGGCGATGGCCGAGCCCGGCGCAATCCTGCGCGAGCCCACCGACTACGAGCGCCAGCGCAGCAACATGGCGCAGTACATGCGCTGGCTGGCGCAGCATGGCTACGGCCGGTTCGACGACTACGCCTCCCTCTACGACTGGTCGGTGGATCGGCTCGAGGATTTCTGGGCCAGCGTCTGGGACTACACCGGCGTCATCGCCCACCAGCCCTACGAGCAGGTACTCGCCGAGCGGCGCATGCCGGGCGCGCAGTGGTTCCCCGGAGCCCGGCTGAACTACGCCGAGAATCTGTTGCGCGAGGCCTTGTACGGCGATCCCTCGCGCTCGGCGCTGTACACGGTCTCCGAAGCACGCGAACCCGAGCAAGTGACCTACGGCGAGCTCCTCGAGCGCGTCGCCGCGTTCCGCGCCTTCCTGGCCGCCCAAGGGGTCACCCGCGGCGACCGCGTCGCCGGCGTCGTGGCGAACACGCCCGAAGCGGTCGTCGCGATGCTGGCGACCGTATCGTTGGGGGCGATCTGGTCGTCGGCCTCGCCCGACTTCGGCGTCGACGCCGTCGAGGACCGCTTCGGCCAGATCGAGCCCAAGGTGCTCATCGCCGTCGACGGCTACCGCTACAGTGGCAAGGCCTTCGATCGGTCCGACGCCGTCGACGATCTCGCGAGCCGTTTGCCCGGTCTCGCACGCCTGGTCGTCATCGAGCTCCTGGATGCCGCCCAAAAGCCGACGACGCCCCACGTCACGTGGGAGCAAGCGCTACGCGAGCACGCCGGCGCCGAGATCGCCTTCGAGCCCGTGGCGTTCGATCACCCGGCGTTCATCCTGTACTCGTCGGGCACGACCGGTGCGCCCAAGTGCATCGTCCACGGCGGCGGCGGCACGCTGCTGCAGCACGCCAAGGAGCTCATCCTGCACGGCGACCTGGGCCGCGACGACGTGTTCTTCTACTTCACGACGACCGGCTGGATGATGTGGAACTGGCTGGTCTCGGGCCTGATGACCGGCTGCGAGGTCGTGCTCTTCGATGGCTCGCCCGGCTATCCCGACCTCAACGCCAGCTGGCGCCTCGCCGAGGAGCGCGGTATCACGCACTTCGGCACCAGCGCCAAGTTCATCGGCACCTGCCGCAAGAACGGCCTGCGCCCGGGCGAGGCCTTCGATCTCGGCGCCTTGCGGGTGCTGTTCTCGACGGGCTCGCCGCTGCTGCCCGAGGATTTCGATTGGCTGGTCGAGGCCGTGCGCTCGGATTTGCTGGTCGCCTCGATCTCGGGCGGCACCGATATCGTCTCCTGCTTCGTCGGCGGCTGCCCCCTCCTGCCGGTACGCCGCGGCGAGATCCAATGCCGCATGCTCGGCATGGACGTGCAGGCGTTCAATGAGGACGGCGAGCCCGTGGTCGAGGACAAGGGCGAGCTGGTCTGCCGCCAACCCGCGCCATCGATGCCCGTGATGTTCTGGAACGATCCCGACGGCAGCCGCTATCGCCGCGCCTATTTCGAGACCTTCCCCGGGGTGTGGGCGCACGGCGATTTCGTGCGCATCACCGAGAACGGCGGCGCCGTGATCCTGGGCCGCTCCGACGCCACGCTCAATCCGGGCGGGGTCCGCATCGGGACCGCCGAGATCTACCGCCAGGTCGAGACCCTGCCCGAGATCGCCGACAGCCTGGTCGTCGGCCAGCCTTGGGACGGCGACGTGCGGGTCGTGCTGCTGGTGGTGCTGCGCTCGGGCGAAACCCTCGACGATGCGCTGGCCCAGCGGATCCGCCAGCGCATCCGCGAGGGGGCCACGCCGCGCCACGTGCCCGCCAAGATCGTCGCCATCGACGACATCCCGTATACGCGCAACGGCAAGAAGGTCGAGCTGGCGGTGACCAAGCTCCTGCGCGGCGAGACCATCGAGAACCGCGGTGCGCTGGCCAATCCCGAATCGCTCGACCATATCGCCGCACGCCCGGAGCTGTTCGAGCATGCAGGCTGAGCGACCGCACCAGCCCCGCGCAGGCCCCAGCACGCGTTGACGATGCCGGGCGACGGCCACGCGACGACCCACGTGCAGGCGCGCTATAGCCGCGTCGCACCCCTCTACGATGTCCTCGACTGGCCATTCGAGTGGGCCCGCTACCGTCGCTTGCGGCGCCTGCTGTGCGGCGACCTCCAGGGCACGATCCTGGAGGCGGGCGTCGGCACCGGGCGCAATCTCGCCTACTATCCAGCCGGCGCCCGGGTCACCGGCATCGACGTCAGCGCGTCGATGCTCGCCCGAGCGGCGAGCCGGCCCCTGCCGAGCGGGGTCACGGCGGACCTGCACACCGGCGACGTCACTGCCACCGGCCTCGCCGACGGCCAGCTCGACGCCGTCGTCGCCAGCTTCCTGATTTGCGTGCTGCCGCAGCAGATGCGCCTGCCCGCGCTGACCGAGCTCGCGCGCGTGTGCCGCGGCGACGGCGAGATCCGGCTGCTCGAGTACCAGCGATCGCAGCGGCCCGGGCGCCGCGCCCTGCAGGCGCTTTGGGCGCCGTACGTGCGCTGGGCCTTCGGCGCCGATTTCGACGTCGACCTCGACGGCTTGATCGACCGAGCCGGCCTCTCAGTCGTCGAGTCGCGCTACGTCGTCGCCGATATCATCCGCTACGTGCGCCTGCGCCCGGCCTAGAAGACTGCCCCACCCGCGCGCGGCGCGCGGCCGATCTGGCCCCGGACGCGTTGCATTTGCTACAAACGGCGACCCTCACTTGCCGTGCGGCACTGGCAACGCTAGCCCATGTTCGAGGTCCTCGTCCTCACCTTCGCGTTCTTCTTCGGCCTGGCGGTCAAACAGATCGGCCTGCCGCCGCTAGTGGGCTTCCTGCTCGCGGGCTTCGGCCTCAATGCCCTGGGCGAGCCGCTCGGTCTGCCCCACGAGACCGGCGAGATCCTCGACCACGTCGCCCATCTGGGCGTGCTCATGCTGCTGTTCACGGTCGGGCTCAAGCTCAAGCTCAAGCAGCTCGTCCAGCCGCAAGTGATCGGTGGCTCGCTGGTGCACGTGCTCATCAGCGTGGCCGTGTTCGCCCCCGGGCTGCACTTCTTCACGGGGCTGGACTGGCATACGGCCCTGCTCGTCGGCGTCGCCCTGGCGTTCTCGAGCACGGTGCTCGCGGCCAAGAGCCTCGAGAGCAAGCGCGAGATCGGCGCGTTCCACGGCCGCGTCGCCATCGGCATCCTGATCATCCAGGACCTCATCGCCCTCGCCGTGATCGCCATCGAGGGCGGTCAAACACCCTCGATCTGGGCGCTCTGGATCCTCGCGTTGCCCCTTTTGCGGCCCGTCATGCACTGGCTGCTCGATCTCAGCGGCCACGACGAGCTCATGGTCTTGATGGGGATGCTCCTGGCCGTCGTCGTCGGCGGCATGGGCTTCAGCGCGGTCGGCGTCAGCGCCGAGATCGGCGCCCTGCTGATGGGCGTGATGCTCTCGACCCACCGCAAAGCCGAGGAGATGGCGGAGTCGCTGTGGAGCCTCAAGGAGGTCTTCCTGGTGGGCTTCTTCCTCCAGATCGGGATGCAGGGCCTGCCCGACTGGGGCGATCTGGCGTTCGCCCTGGTGTTCGCGGTCGTGCTGCCGCTCAAGGGCATCCTCTTCTTCTTCCTGCTGGTGTGGTTCCGGCTGCGCGCGCGCAACGCCTTCCTGGCGGGGCTCAGCCTCACCGCCTATTCCGAGTTCGGGCTGATCGTCTCGTCGGCGGTGCTGCCCGAGTGGTTGGTGCCGCTGGCGATCACCGTGGCCCTGTCGTTCCTCATCTCGGCACCGCTCAACCGCTACGCCCATCCGTTGTTCGAGCGCTTCCAGGCCTTCCTGGAGGGCTTCGAGGCGCCCCGGCTGCACCCGGACGAGGAGCCCACCAAGCTCGGTGACGCCGACATCATCGTCATGGGCATGGGGCGCACCGGCACCGCCGCGTACGACACATTGAGCGAGCACGGCGCGCGCGTGATCGGCCTCGACGCCGACCCCTATCACGTCGCCCACCACAAGGCCGCCGGCAAGAACGTGGTCTACACCGATGCCGAGGATGCGCACTTCTGGCACCGGGTCGATCTCACCGGGATCGACGCGGTCGTGCTGTCGATGGACGCGCTGGAGTCGAAGCTCACCGCCGCACGCCAGCTCCGGGCGCGCGGCTACAGCGGCAAGATCATCGCCAATGCCCTGCACGAGGACCAAGTCCAGCAAATCGTCGCGGCGGGCGCTTCCGAGACCTATCTGACCAAGGACGAGGCGGGCGTGGGCCTGGCCGAGCATACCTGGCAGGCGATGGGCGGTGACGTGCCGGCCAAGCCGGCCGGCGAATGAGCCCGGCCCCGCGCCACGAGCGCGGGGCCGGCGGTCCGGGCCCTACTGCTTCAGCGTGGCCATGTCGATGACGAAGCGATAGCGCACATCGCCGCGCTGGACGCGCTCGTAGGCCTCGTTGATGTTGCGGATGTCGAGCATCTCGACATCGCAGGCGATGCCGTTGTCGGCGCAGAAATCCAGCACCTCTTGGGTCTCGGGCAGGCCGCCGATGAGCGAGCCCGCCAGTACCCGGCGCTGCATTACCAGCGGCCCGGCTTGCAGCGGCGGCTCGACGGGCTCGAGCAGGCCGACGAGCATGTGGATGCCGTCGTAGCGCAGGGTCGCGATGTAGGGATTGAGATCGTGCTGGACGGGCACGGTGTCGAGGATGTAGTCGAAATACCCGGTCATCGCCGCCATCTGGGCCTCGTCCGTGGAGATGACGACCTGATGGGCGCCTTGCCGGCGGGCCTCCTCGGCCTTCGACTCGGAGCGTGTGAACACGGTGACCTCGGCACCCAGGGCACGGGCGAACTTAATGCCCATGTGGCCCAGCCCACCCATACCCACGACGCCGACGCGGTGGCCGGCTTGCACGCCGTAGTGGCGCAGCGGCGAGTACGTGGTGATGCCCGCGCACAGCAGCGGCGCCGCGGCGGCGGGGTTGAGGGCCTCGGGCACGCGCACGACGAAACGCTCACTGACGACGAGCCCCTCGGAGTAGCCGCCATAGGTCACGCTGCCATCGTAGCGGTCGTGGCCGTTGTAGGTGAGCACGGGCCCCTCGCGGCAGTACTGCTCGAGCCCCTTGTGGCAAGCGTCGCAATCGCGGCACGAATCCACCAGACAGCCCACGCCCACGGTGTCGCCGACCGCGAAGTGGGTCACCGCCGAACCCACCCCAGTGACCCGGCCGATGATCTCGTGGCCGGGAACGACCGGGTATTCGCTGAAGCCGAAATCGTTGTGCACGAAATGGATATCGGTGTGGCAGACCCCGCAGTAGAGGATCTCGATGCCGACATCGTCGGGGCGCGGCTCGCGGCGTTCGATGTCGAGCGGTACGAGCCCCGAGCTAGGGGACTGCGCGCCGTAGGCGCGGGTAGCGGCCATGAACAACCTCCAGAAAGTGGTGGCGCGGCGGGCAACGGCCCGCGGGTGTGGCGAATCGATCAGGGTAACGGCTCGCCCGGCGAGCCGATAGCCGGCATCCCCTTCGTGCGCCGCCGGGCCCTCGGATGCACGCCAACCGCCACCAAGGCCCTGGCGCTGCCGCCGGCACCGGTGCGAACGTTGCACCTGCGCAGCGACCAGCCGATCCCCTGTCGCCCGCGACCAGGAGCGACTGCATGAGTACCGACGAACGACCGCAACGCATCCGTCGATTCGACGACGAGTGGAACGATGCCGTCGCCTTCTCCCAGGCGGTACGCGCCGGCAATCAGCTCTGGATTGACGGCCTGGGCCGGCCCGAGTACTTGATCGAGATCTCCGCGGTCGCAGTCCTGTCACGCTCCTGAGGGCACCGTCGCGGGATCGCCGCTCAGGCGGCGCTCGGCCGCTGTCGGCTGGACGAATACAGCGCGAGTGCGGTCCAGATACAGCCGAAGGTGACGGCGTGATGGACGGTGAACGGCTCGCCGAAGGCCAAAAGCGCCAATAGCATCTGCATCGTGGGCACGATGTATTGGAGCAGGCCGACCGCGGCCAGCCGCAGGCGCCGCGTCGCCTGGCCGAACAGGATCATCGGTGTGGCCGTGACGATGCCCGCCGCCATCAGGAGCAAGTCGAAACCGAGCCCTTGGGTCCCGAGATGGCCCTGGCCGCGAAACCCCAGCCACAGCAGCCACGCCAGCGCGGCCGGCGCGAGCATGGTCATCTCGACGAACAGCCCCGGTATGGCACGCACGTCGGCGATCTTGCGCACCAGACCATAGCCACCGAAGCTGGCGGCGAGGCCCAGCGCCACCCAGGGGAAAACGCCGAGACCGATCAGCAGCCAGGTGACACCGGCGCCCGCCAGCGCCACGGCGGCCCACTGGCGCCGATACAGGTGCTCGCCCAGCACCAGCCGGCCCAGCAGCACACTCACCAGCGGCGTCACGAAGTAGCCGAGGCTGGCCTGGAGGACGCGCTCGTTGGCAACCGCCCAGATGAAGATGAGCCAGTTGCAGCCGATCAGCACGGCGGAGCCGACCAAGCGGCGCCGATTGACCGGCTCGAGCGCCAGGGCTCGCACGGCCGGCCACTGGCGCACCAGCCACAGCAAGGCCCCGACGCAGACGGCCGACCAGACGATACGGTGGGCGAGCACCTCGGTCGCGGGAACGGCCGCGACCGCTTTGAAGTACAGCGGGAAGAGCCCCCACAGCCCGAACGCGCCGAGGGCGTAGCCGATGCCGGCGCGCCCATCGCGGGCCGGATCGCCCTCGCTCAAGATTGCCGCCGCGCGGGCCGGGATGCCAAAGCCATGCGAGCCACCCGAATCGCTCCGAGCGGCGATTCTACACGCCGTTGCCAGCGCGCTGCGTGCACACGGGCTCGATTCGGCCCCATCGCATCGGCCTGGGCGCGAGCGACCCCCGCCCGCGCCTCGGCGCCGCAGGCAGGATGCGAGACCTAGTCCGCCGGTGGCTCGATGCGCACGCGCTCACCCAACGCGCTGCGGATCAAGTCGGCGGTGATGCGGCCGCGCCAGCGCGGGTCCCGGTCGATCGCGCAGCGTAGCTCATACACATCGGGTTGGGCCGGGGACTCGAGCGGGACCTGGAGGTAGTAAGTCAACGTGGCCACACCGCCGCCGCGATCCCGGGAGGCCAGCGCCAGCCCCGTCCGACTCGCCAGCTTCGCGCCGGTGCCGGCGCCGGCGCGCGCACCGCGGTTGGGGTGCCCCGCCTCGAAGCGCCCCGGCTCGATCGTCTCGGCTGCGCCCGGCGCCGTTGGCTGATCGATCGCCAAACTGCACCAGGGCTGGAACCGGTTGCGGTCGTGGAATCGGACGGTCTCGCCACCCTGGAGATACACGCGCGCGCCGCCGCCCGGCACGGTCAACGCCCGCTCGACGACCACGGTCGAG
>CAYTWS010000063.1:0-7579 GCA_964442145.1 uncultured Ectothiorhodospiraceae bacterium
GTGGTAGACGCCGGCGGCCCGGCGCTCGAACACCGAGCCCACGACCACCACCCCGTGCGCCTGCGCCTGCTCGCCCAGCCACTCGGTCGTGGGCCCGGGGATGGGCTCGGCGGCCTCGAAGGCGGCCACCTCCTCGCGCACGCAGAAGTAGCGCCCGGCGTGCAGCTCCTGGAGGACGACCAGCGATGCCCCCTGGGCGGCGGCCTTGGCGATGCCGTCGCCGGCGCGCGCGAGGTTGGCGGCGCGGTCGAAGCCGCAGGCCTGCTGGACCATGGCGCAGCGCAGCGAGCGCACGATCACTGCCTCGTCCGGGTGGCGGCCTGACGCATCACCGCAGGTCCAGGTCCTCGAACACGCCCTGCGGGAACTGCATGGTCAGGCAATGGATGCTGCCGCCTTGCTCGACGAAGGTGCGTGACGGCACGGGCACGGCCAAGCGGTCGGGGAACAGCGGCTGGATGGCCTCGATGGCGTCGGCGTCCTGGGCGTCGGCGAACGACGGCACCAGCACCGCGTCGTTGAGCACGAGGAAGTTGACGTAGGACGCGGGGCGATAGCCCCCCTCGCGATCGGTGATGGGCTCGGGCCCTGTCAGCGGAATCAGCCGGTAGGGGGCGCCGTCGGCGGTGCGCAGCTCGCCCAGCTGCTCGGCGAGGCGGTTCAACGCACCCACGTTGGGATCGTGCTCGTCGTGCGGGGCGGCGTAGACGATGGTGTCGCGCCCGCAGAAGCGCGCCAGCGTGTCGATGTGGCCGTCGGTGTCGTCGCCCGCGAGGCCGGGCACGTCCAGCCACAGCACACGCTCGACGCCCAGGGTGTCGCGCAGCTTGGCCTCGGCCGCGGCCTGGTTGAGGCCCGGGTTGCGGCGCTCGTCGAGGACTGTCGGGCGATTGGCGAGGAGGGTGCCTTCGCCGTCGGTGTCGATCGCACCGCCCTCGAGCACGAGGTCGCTCGGCTCGTAGCCCAGGGTGGCGAAGCCCGCGGTGTCGAGCAGTTGACGGCCGAAGGCGCTGTCCAGGGCGTGGTCGTGTTTGCCACCCCAGCCGTTGAAGCGGTAGTCCACGAGCAGGGGCCGCTCGTCGGCGACGACGGTCACCGGCGCGATATCGCGTGCCCAGGTATCGTCGGTGTCGATGAGCAGCGTCGACAGGTTGGCGTGGGGCGAGCCGAACTCGGCCACCTTGGCCAGCGCCCGCTCACGGGCGCGGCGGCTGCGGCAGACGATCAGCAGCGATTGGTGGCGCGCGATGGCGGTGCTCAGGGCGCCGAAGGCATCCTCGACCGGGTCGAGGCGCGGTCCCCAATCGGTGTCCCGGTGGGGCCAGATCAGCAAGACGGCGCTCTGGGGAGTCCATTCGGCGGGCAAGCGGCGGCTCATGATGCGTGCTCGTCAACGGGTTCGGGTTGTTGGGCTCGTGCAAGCGGTCCCATTCGCGAGCCGATGCGGGCCACGGACGCCGAGCGCGACCCGCGGATCAATCGTCGCGATTGGCGACCGAGTGCAGCACGCGATTGTGCTCGAAATACACGGTGAAGTCGTCGTAGACCCAGCGCGTGATGGGGGGCTCGCCCACCGGCCCCACTGCACGCTCGGGCGAGCCCAGCTGGTCGCGCACGGCCTGTTTCGTGCTGCCGCGCGAGGGCATGTCCTCCATTAGGCGTACCGCGTCACCGGAATGGCTAGCGGCATCCTGGCCCGCCTCGCTTGCCGCGAGCGCAGTGCTCGCGCAGAGCAGTAGGGTGAAAGCCGTCGTTCGCAGCATGGCCATGGCTCGCAATCCGCTCGCAACAGTAGCGTGGGTCGAAACCGCTCGAAGTCGTCATCGTAGCACCCCCGCGATGCCGCCCAAAGGCAGACAGGGTGGGGGCGGACGTGCTTCAATCACGCGCCATGTTCCATCCGCTCTCCCTTTGGCTGGGTCTTCGCTATACCGGCGCCAAGCGCCGCAATCACTTCATCTCGTTCATCTCGGTGATCTCGATGGCCGGCATCTTCGTCGGCGTGACCGCCTTGATCACCGTGCTGTCGGTGATGAACGGCTTCGAGAAGGAGCTGCGCGAGCGCATCCTGGGGGTGGCGGCGCATGCGACGGTGCATCAGCTCGGCGGGGACCTGCAGGGCTGGGGCGATGTCGCCGGCACCGCCGCAGACCACCCCGAGGTCCTGGGCGCGGCACCCTACGTCGAGGGTCAGGTCATGTTCGTCAAGGGCGACCGGGTCACGGGCGCGCGGACCCGCGGCGTCGTCCCCGAGCGTGAACAGGAGGTCTCGCAAGTCCACCGCAACATGAACGCGGGCTCGATGACCGACCTGGAGGCGGGCGCCTACGGCGTCGTCCTGGGCAGCAAGCTCGCGGGCTATCTGGGGGTGTCGGCGGGCGATCGCGTCACCGTCGTCACCCCCGAGGCGAGCGTGACGCCCGTGGGCGTGGTGCCCCGGCTCAAGCGCTTCACCGTCAGCGGTATCTTCGAGATCGGCATGTACGACTACGACCGCTCGACGGCGTTCATCCACATCGACGACGCGCGCACGCTCATGCGCATGGATGAGGGTGTCTCGGGTGTGCGGCTGCGCCTGGATGACATGTTCCGCGCGCCACTGGTCGCCGACGAGGTCGAGGCGTCGCTGGGCAGCGACTATTGGGTGCGCGATTGGACCCAGCGCCACGCCAACTTCTTCCAAGCGGTGCGCACCGAGAAGACGGTGATGTTCGTGATCCTGGCGCTGATCATCGCGGTGGCGGCGTTCAACATCGTGTCGACGCTGGTGATGATGGTCACCGACAAGGAGGCCGATATCGCGATCCTGCGCACGCTCGGGATGACGCCGAAGGGCGTGATGGGCGTGTTCCTGGTCCAGGGCAGCTTGATCGGGGTGATCGGCACCGTCCTCGGCGTAGCCGGCGGGGTGGGGTTGGCGCTCAACATCGGCGAGCTCATGCCCGCGCTGGAGCAGCTCTTCGGGGTCAACCTGCTGCCGTCCGATGTCTACTACATCAGCGATCTACCGTCCGATCTGCAACTCGATGACGTAGTCCATATCACGGGCCTGTCGATCCTGTTGAGCGTCATCGCCACCATCTACCCCGCGCGCCGGGCGGCGCGGACGCAACCGGCGGAGGCGCTGCGCTATGACTGAGCCCGCGGTCGCGTGCCAAGGTCTGAGCAAGTCGTTCCGCCAGGGGGACTTGCATGTCGATGTGCTGCAAGGGGTGGATTTGGCCGTCGAGCCGGGCGAGCAAGTCGCCGTCGTGGGCGCCTCGGGCTCGGGCAAGAGCACCTTGCTACACCTGCTAGGGGGCCTGGACGAGCCCACCGAGGGGAACGTGTACGTCGGCGGCGAGGCGATGGCGAAGCTGGGTCCCGCCGCCCGCGGGCTCCTGCGCAACCGCGCGCTGGGGTTCGTCTACCAGTTCCACCACCTGCTGCCCGAGCTCACCTGCCTGGAGAACGTCGCATTGCCGGTCGCCATTGGCGGGCGCTCGGTCGCCGAGGCGCGCGCCGCCGCTGGCGATACCTTGGAGCGGGTGGGCTTGAGCCATCGCCAACGCCACAAGCCCAGCGAGATGTCCGGTGGCGAGCGCCAGCGAGCCGCGGTCGCGCGGGCCCTGGTGGGGCGCCCGCGCTGTGTGCTCGCCGATGAGCCCACGGGCAACCTCGACGAGCGCACCGCGGCAAGGGTTTGGGATCTCGTCGCCGAGCTCAATCGGGCCTCCGGGACGAGCTTTCTGGTCGCCACCCATGATCAGCAGCTCGCCGCGCGCATGGACCGGGTCCTCGCCCTGCACGACGGGCGCCTGGAGCCGCAGCTCAGCTGACGTCGCGGTGCTGGGCGTCGCTGCGCTCGGCTCGCTTGCGCCGCCGGGCGAGCAGGGTGCTGACGATGTGGTAGCGCCAGGCCAGGCGGCAGGCCAGATAGCCGAGCCCGGCGCTGGCGACGGCGAGGATGGCGCACCCGAGCGCCAGGGCCGGCCAGACCTGGCCCAGCTCGGAGAACAGCCAGTCGAAGGTGAGCTCGAAACGCTGCGGCTCGTGGGCGCTGCCCAGAATGGCCGCGCCGAGCCACCAGGCCGACCAGTACATGGGGCCGATGGTCACGGGATTGGTGACCCAGACCACGACCACCGACAATGGCAGATTGATCCGCAGGACCAGTGCGGCGACGCCGGCTAGGAGCGTCTGGATCGGCAGCGGCACCCAGGCGACGAACAAGCCCACGGCGACACCGCCCGAGACGGAGCGGCGGTTGAGGTGCCACAGGTTCGGGTCGTGGAGCAGGCGACCCAAGGCGAACCGGAGCTGGCGGTTGTCGCGGAGTGTGACCGGCGTGGGCAGATAACGGCGCAAGAAGCGTCGCGGCATAACGGTTCGCGCAACAGCGAGTCGTCGGGTCGGCAGGGATTATCCACGAACGCCAGGGAGGCGAGAAACCGATGATCGCATCGGCGATCGCGTTCGTCGCAGGGGCATGGAGCGTGAGCTGGCTGCCCGCGCTACCCGCGATCGGGTGGCTGAGCGTGGCGTTGCCCCTGGCCCTGGCCGCTTGGTTTTGGCGCGGTGCGCGCCCCGCGGCGGCCGCCGCCCTGGGATTCGCCCTCGCCATCGTTGCTGCGCACGGGCGCCTCGAGGCGTCGTCGTCGCCGGCGCTCGCGGGCGATCGCGATGTCGTGCTGGTGGGCGAGGTCAGTGGCTTACCCGATGTGGGCGCACGCCGCGTCCGGTTCCGCCTCGACGTCGCCGAGGCCAGCCTCGATGGCCGTAGCGTAGCCGTGCCCGACAGCGTGCGGCTGAGCTGGTACGGCGACGAGCGGGTCGTGCCCGGGCCGGGCGAGCGCTGGCGCCTGTCCGCGCGTCTGCGCGCCCCGAGAGGCTCGCGCAACCCGGGTGCGTTCGACTACGAGCGCTGGCTTTTCCGGGAAGGCATCGGCGCGACCGGCTATGTGCGCGGCGAGCCCGTGGCGCAGCGCTTGGCGCCGGCGTGGGCGCCGCTGGCGCGGGCGCGCGGGATGCTGTGGCGGCGCCTGGTGGAGCTCACCCGCGGGCACGAGCATGCGGGGATCCTGCGGGCCCTGGCGGTGGGGGACCGCGACGCCATCGATGCCACCACGTGGGATCGGCTCATCGCCACGGGGACCAACCATCTGGTGGCGATCTCCGGGCTGCACATCGGCCTGCTCGCAGGGGCGGGCTTCGCCCTGGGGGCCCCGCTTTGGCGCTTCGCCGCACCATTGCGCCGCCGCTGGCCGCGCCCGGTATGTCAGGCCGTGTGTGCCTTGGGGCTGGCGACCCTCTACGCCGGGCTCGCCGGTTTCGCCCTGCCGACGCAGCGGGCACTGATCATGCTCGGGGTCGGCTTGGGCGCGATCCTGTGGCGCCGGCGGGCGCGCCCGGCCGAAGGGATCGCGCTGGCGGCGATCGCCGTGGTCGCGTTCGATCCGCTGGCGCCCATGGGCTCGGCGTTTTGGCTGTCGTTCGGCGCCGTGGCCTCGATCCTCTACCTGGTCGCCGGGCGCCTCGGTCGCCCGCGGCGGCTGGCGGGATGGGTGCGGCTGCAATTGGCGATCGGGGTGGCGCTGTTGCGGGTGCTGGTCGTGGCCGTCGGCCACGCGCCGGTGATGTCGCCGCTGGTCAATCTGTTGGCGGTGCCCTGGGTGAGCCTGGCCGTGGTCCCGCCCACGCTCACCGGCGCCGCCCTGGCGCCGCTGTGGCCGGGCGCCGCGGCCGTGGCGCTGGGGGTGGCCGATGCCGCGCTGACCCCGCTGGCGCTGTTGCTGCAAGGCGCCGAGGGCCTCGAGATCGCGCGCGTCCAGCGCGCGAGCCCGCCGCCGGCGTTGGCGGCCATCAGTGCGGTGGGGGCCGCGGCGCTGCTCGCCCCACGCGGCATACCGGGACGGCTGGCCGCGCTTGCGATGCTGGCCCCGCTGGTGTTGTGGAGCCCACCACGCCCTCAAGAGGGCGCGGTGTGGCTGGATGTCCTCGACGTGGGCCAGGGGCTGGCTGTGGTCGTGCGCACACGCGAGCACACCCTGGTCTATGATACGGGGCCGCGTTTCTCGCCGCGCTTCGATGCGGGCGAGGCCATGGTGGTGCCGTTCCTGCGCCAGGCGGGCACCGACAGCGTCGATGCCCTGGTGGTGTCGCATGCGCACGACGACCACGCGGGCGGCCTCGATAGCGTCGCCGCCGTCTACCCGCCGCAGCGCGTGCTCTCGGGCGAGCCCCACCGTTTGGACCGCCCGAGCCGGTTCTGCGCCGCCGGCGACGCATGGACCTGGGACGGCGTGCGCTTTCGCTTCGTCCATCCCACACGCAGCGATGGCTTCGTCGGCAACAATGCCTCGTGTGTGCTGCGCATCAGCAGTGCCGGCGGCACGGCGCTGCTCACCGGCGACATCGAGACCCCCGCCGAGCGCGCGCTGGTCGAGCGCGGCGGCCCGGTCGACGCCGACGTCGTCGTGGCGCCGCACCACGGCAGCGCGACCTCGTCGACGCCTGCCCTGGTCGAGCGCGTGGACCCCACCTGGGTCCTATACTCGGTCGGCTGGTCCAATCAGTGGGCCATGCCGGCCGATGCCGTGGTCGGCCGGTGGCGTCCGGCCGGCTTTGCGCGCACCGACTGCGGGGGTGCCTTGCACCTGCGCCTGAGGCCACGATCGGGCGTCGCCGCGCCGCAGGCGTATCGCGAGCGCCGGCGGCGCTTTTGGCACGCCGGGTGCGATGGCGCGGGCACTTCGGGTACCATGCAGGCCGTTTCGCGGCCCGGGGCCGCGGCCCAGACGGGGGAGTAGCGTTGTTCGAATTGGTCAAGTCGGGCGGCTGGATGATGGCCCCGATCCTGGCTTGCTCGGTGGTGGCGTTGGCCATCATCGTCGAGCGGGCGTGGGCGTTGCGCCAAAAGCGCGTGGTGCCGCGTCATCTGGTGGCACAGGTCTGGCGCCAGGCCCAGCAAGGCGAGGTCACCGAGGAGGCGGTCAAGACGCTGCGGGCCAACTCGCCGTTGGGCCGGATCCTCGCGGTGGGGTTGCTCAACCGCCACCGCGAGCGCCAGGTCATGAAGGAGGCGATCGAGGAGGCCGGCCGTGCGGTATCGACCGAGCTCGACCGTTTCCTGACGGCGCTGGGTACGATCGCCTCGATCACGCCGCTTTTGGGCCTGCTCGGCACGGTCGTCGGCATGATCAGCGTGTTCTCGACGATCACGAGCTTGGGCGTGGGCAATCCGGCGGAGCTGGCCGGGGGCATCTCGCAGGCGCTGATCACCACGGCCGCGGGCTTGTCCGTCGCCATCCCGAGCCTGATCTTCTATCGCCATTTCCGTGGGCGCGTGGAAGCGCTGACCATCGAGATGGAGCAAGAGGCGATCAAGCTCGTCGAGATCCTGCACGGTGAGCGCCCCGATCAAGGCCGCGGGAGTCGCGCGGCGTGAATTTCCGCGGCCATCGGCGCGAGGATGTCGAGCTCAATATCACGCCCTTGATCGACATCGTTTTCCTGCTGCTGATCTTCTTCATGGTCTCGACGACCTTCCAGAAGGAGTCGCAGCTGCGCGTGCAGCTGCCCGAGGCGAGCGAGCAAGCCC
>CAYTWS010000064.1:0-7578 GCA_964442145.1 uncultured Ectothiorhodospiraceae bacterium
ATTTCCACAACGACCTGCTCGCGCTGATGCAGGCGGAGACGGACCAGTGGGGCGCCGGCCGCGAGGCCGCCGCGGCGATCCAGGTGGTCTCCAAGGGCACCGCCTGATGCTGGAGACGCACAGCGTCGCCTGTCCCTATTGCGGCGAGGCCTTCGAGGCGGTGGTCGACGCCTCCGAGGCGGGCACCGACTACATCCAGGACTGCGAGGTCTGCTGCCAGCCGATACGGTTCCGCCTCGGGCTCACCGACGACGGCACGGTCACCCTGGACGTCGCTGCCGAGCAGGACTGACCGTGTGGTTGTCCACAGACGCCGGGCGCTCGGGCACGCGGAGGCCCGGTGCGCCCGCGCGCGACGTCGCGTAATCGACCCAACCCATTGATTCATGGCCATTCCCGCGAGCACCGACGCGTCTTGGTCGGAGCCCGCGGTGGGATATCGGCCGCGGGTGGGGCGTGCCCAATCAGTCCACAAATCTGTCCACAAGCGGCGGCGCTTGCCCCGGGCGCCGGCTTACGGCTAGAATCGCGCTCCTTTCGCCGCGCGCTTGGACCGAGGACGGCAGCGATGAAGTCGGAAATCCACCCCCAGTACGATCGGGTCACCGTGACCTGCAGTTGCGGCAACACGTTCGAGACGCGCTCGGCCGTGGGCCACGATCTCCAGGTCGAGGTTTGCTCCAACTGCCACCCGTTCTTCACGGGCAAGCAGAAGATCATGGACACGGCCGGGCAGGTCGACAAATTCCGTCGGCGCTACGGCCGGTAACGCCCGCGGTGCGGCACCGCGCCGCACGCCGTGGCTCGAAGGCACCCCTCGCGGGTGCCTTTTTGTTTGCCCTCAACGCCCCCAGCGCCGCTGCGCTGGAATGCCCGCCGGACCGCATCGACGCCCGTGCCCGCGTCGATACCGTCTACGACGGCGACACCGTGCGCCTCGCCGACCAGCGTGACCTGCGCCTCGTCGGCATCGACACCCCCGAGATCGGGCGCGAGGGCGATCCCGACCAGCCCTACAGCCGCGCCGCGCGCAGCGCGCTCGTCGGTCTGCTCGAGGCCCACGACGAACGTATCCACCTGCGCTTCGACGCCCAGCGGCGCGACAACCACGATCGGCTACTGGCGCACGCGTATTTGCCCGAGGGGCGCTCGATCGCGCGCGTGCTCCTCGAGCGCGGCTACGGCGCCCGCGTGACGATCCCGCCCAACACCTGGCATCACCGCTGCTACGCCCACGCGGAGCGGAGCGCACGCACGGCCGAGCGCCGCATCTGGGGCAGCCGGCGCTATCGCGGCGTCGGCGCACGTGCGCTCGCGCCCGATGCCGCCGGCTTGCGCATCGTGCGCGGGCGGATCCGGCGGGTGGGCGAGAGCGAGCGATCCTGGTGGCTCGAGCTCGCCGGCCTGACCTTGCGCCTGCCCAAGCGCGATCTGGACTACTTCGGCGGGGCCGCCCCGCGACAATGGCACGGTCGAGGCCTACGCGTGCGGGGCTGGATCTATCGCGTCGACGGCCAAGCGCGCATGGACCTGCGCCATCCGGCGGCGCTCGAGTGGCTCGGCGATGCAAGCTGACACGCCCATCGAGCCGGGCCGATCCGGGGGTTGATGTGGCCGCGGTCGCGCCACGCCTGCTGCTCGTCGATGCCAATGCCTACGTCCATCGCGCCTGGCAGCACTATCCGACCTCGCTGTGCGACGCGCGGGGCCGGCCAGCCAACGCCGTCCACGGCTTCGCTGGCTTCGTGCTGGAGCTACTCGAGCGCGAGCGCCCCGAGCGCATCGCGTTCGCGTTCGACACACCGCGAGGCGCGGACGGCCGGCGCGCGATCCACCCGCCCTATAAACGCCACCGGCCACACAAACCGGCCGGGCTGCGCCACCAGTTCGCCGTCTGCCGTGCGGTCACCGAAGCCGCGGGGATCGCGGCATTCGCGCGCAGCGGCTTCGAGGCCGACGACGTGCTGGCCACGCTGGCGGCCAACGCCCGCCAGCACGGGCTGCGCCACACCGTGCTCAGCGGCGACAAGGATCTCACCCAGCTCGTACGCACCGGCGATCTGTGGCGCGACGACCGCCGTGGCCTGCGCCTCGACCCGACCGGGGTGAAACGCCACTTCGGCGTATTGCCCCACCAGATCCCGGATCTATTGGCGCTCGCTGGCGACGCCAGCGACAACATCCCGGGGATCCCGGGCGTGGGGGCGGCCACGGCGGCCCGCCTGCTCACCCGCGGGCGCGATCTCGAGGCGGTGCTCGCCGACACCGAGGGCGTCGCCCGCATGCGCTTCCGCGGGGCGGCCCGCACCGCTGCTCGCCTACGCCGCCACGCCGAGACGGCCCGGCTCGCACGCCGCATAACGGTCACCCAGCACGACGACACCCTCCCCACCGACCCCGACGCACTCCGACGCCGCCGGCCCGACTGGGACCGCTGGCGTGCGCTAGTGCCCCAACCCGCCGACTAGCCCGGCGTCACCGGCAACAGCGGCGGCGGCTGCGCGTGCCCATCCGGGATATCCCGATATGCGCGCACTGGAACGCGACGTGCGCTCCGGCGGTCGATGCGAGCGCTGGGAGCGAGTCGCCCAATCCGGGTCTCGATGCCGTGATGCTCGAGCTCGGCTATCCCTTCGCCACCGGGATCTGAGCCGCGCTCGCGCGGAGCTGCTAGCATGCACCGATGACCGAGACGCTCCCCGAAATCGGGCTCATCGTGGTCGGCGACGAGATCCTCTCGGGGCGGCGCCGCGACCGCCACTTGGCCGCGGTCGTCGAGCGCTTGCAGGCGCGCGGGCTCGGCCTCACCTGGGCCCATTACGCCGGCGACGACCGCCCGCGCCTGGCCGGACTGCTCGCCGACACCATGGCCAGCGAGGCGCTGGTGCTCTGCTGGGGCGGCATCGGCGCCACCCCGGACGATGTCACGCGCGAGGCCGCCGCCGACGCCGCCGGTCGTCCGATCGAGCGCCATCGCGAGGGCGAGGCCCTGCTGGCCGAGCGCTTTGGCCAACAGGCCAGCGAGGCACGCCTGCGCATGGTGGACTTCCCTGCCGGCGCCGAGCTCATCCCCAATCCCGTCAACAACGTCCCGGGCTTTCGTCTGGCACGCCACTGCTTCGTGCCGGGCTTCCCCGACATGGCTTGGCCCATGATCGAGTGGGTCCTGGACGGCCCGTTCGCCGCCTGGACGCGTGCGCCGGGCACCGGGCGCAGCGTCCGCGTGAAGGCGCGCGAGAGCGATCTCGTGCCCTTGCTCGAGCGCATCGGCACGGACCACCCGGATGTTCGTGTGGCGAGCCTCCCGGAAATGCATGCGGGCGGTGACTACGTCATCGAGCTCAGCGTCCACGGCGCTGAGCCCGAGGTGGAGGCGGCCTATGGCGCGCTCGAGGCGGCGCTGGCGGCCGAGTCCATCCCCCGAGCCGACGACTGACGCGCTTGCCCTGGTGCCCGTAGCGCGGTACCAATACGCGTCCACCCGCGGCGCTAGCAGCCGGAGACGAGCGATGGCCGACGCCGATCTGCCCCAAGGCAACGATCCGCTTCGTCGAGCCATTCTCTGGCTCGCCGAGCAGGAAGGCTACAGCCTCGAGGCCATCCAGGTCGCGACCGAGCGCTTCGGCCTGACGCCGCGAGATCAACAATATCTGGTCGAGACCTTCCTGCCGGGCGCGGATGACTAGCGGGCGGGCGCGCGAATCCGGTCGCAGCCGCCGCGTGTTCGTCTACGGGACGCTCCAGTTCGCCGACGTCGCCGAGGTGGTTACGGGGCGTCGGCTGGAGGGGGCAAGCGCGCGCCTCGATGGCTTTGCGCGCTATCAAGTGCGCGGTGAGCCCTTCCCCGGCATCGTGCCCGCCGAGGGGCTCAGCGTGTCGGGGCTGGTCTACGAGGGCATCGATGCCGCCGCCTGGGAGCGCATCGATGACTTCGAGGGGGCGTTGTATCGGCGCGAGCCGGTGCGCGTCGTGCGCCTCGGCGACGGCGCGCTACTGGACGCCGAGACCTATGTCGTGCGGCCGCGCTGGCGGCCCATGCTGCGCAACCGCGATTGGGACGAGGCCGCCTTCGACCGCTACTGGCGGGCCTATTACACGGGGCGCCGGCCGGGCGCACATGGTCGCCGCCGCTCGAGCTGATGCGACCGGCTATCGCCTCACCAGGGTAGCTCATCGCCGTTGGCGTGCAGGAATCGGCCGGCCGTTGCCGGGCCCAGCTCCTCGATACGCTCGACGAGCATCGCCGCGGCCTCGTGGGGCTCGACGTGGCCACGCCCCGCGGTCATCTCGGTGCGCACGAAGCCGGGGTGGAGGATGCCCACGGTCACACCACGCGCATCGAGATCGAGGGCCAGCGACTTGCCCGCGGCATTGAGCGCCGCTTTCGACATGCGATAGCCGTAGTTACCGCCCGAGTCGTTGTCGCCGATCGAGCCCATGCGGCTGGTGATCAGTGCGACCTTGGCGCCGCGAGCCAATCGATCCGACAGCGCGTGGGTCACCAGCAGCGGCCCCATCGCGTTGACCCGGAACTGCTCCAGCATGGCGTCGTGGGCCTCGGGCGAGCCCAGCTCGTCGAAGCCTTGATTCGACAGGATCCCGGCGTCATTGACCAGGATGTCGATCCGGCCCGCCGCGACCTCGCGCGTGGCCGCGCGAATGGCGCCCGGATCGGCGAGATCGCAGCCCTCGACGACCTCGGCCGCCACGGCCGCCAGGGCGTCGCTGGTGCGCCGGCACAGGCCGATGACGCGGTCGCCGCGCTCGGCGAATAGCCGCGCCATCTCCAAGCCGATGCCGCGATTGGCCCCCGTGATCGCTATGTATCGGTCGCTCAACAGATCCCCCTTATCGACTTGCAGTATCTCGTGCGCCGCCGGTCACAGCGCGACTGCGAGCAGCGCGACCCCGCCGATCGCCCACAGCCACCCCGAGCGATCGTCGTCCTCGGCCGACGCCGCAGGCTCTTCGGGGGCGCTACGCTGCTCGATCGTCGCACGCTCGGCCTCGCTGTAGACCACACCCGCGACGCCCTCGTCGGCGCGCTGGGGTGCCGAGGTCGCGGCGGCGACGTAACCGAATTCACCCGCGGCGAATCGCGCCTCGCCCGCCTCGTTGAGCGCGGACACGCGCCCCTGATCGACGCCGAGGTAGAGCCCCGCGGGCAGGGCACCATCGCCGGCGGCGCGGCATTCGCCCTGGCCGCAGAGGCGCACCGCATAGCGTGTGCCGCGCACCCCGAGGGTCGTGTCGGGCGTGACGGTGCGGTAGTCGTCGGCGTCGCGGTTGCCGATCGCGCCCGTCACCGCGCGTAAACCGCCCTTGACCAGCTCGATGACCCGCTCGCCCGGCCCGGTCTCCGGCAAGCGCCACTGGCGGATCCGCACCTCGCTATCGGCGCGCAGCGTGAGGCGCTCGCCGTCGCGCATCTCGATGACGGCTCGGCCGCGCGCACCCGTGCGGACGGTGTCGTCGCGGCGCACCGGATTGCCGCTGGCCAGGACCCGGCGATCGCCGGCGGCGTCGATCGCCACAAGACGGCCCGAGGCCGAGACGACCTCGCCGACCGGCGGACCCTTGCGCGCCGCCTCAGCCGGACCCTGGCTCGACGCAGCGCTCAACTCGGGGATGCTCAAGCGCGTGCCGCGGCCGATGGGCGCGTCCGCCGCGGTCGCAGCGAACACCTCGGGGTTGCGCGCCATGATGGCCTCGACAATCGCGTCCCAGCGCGCCCGTGCCCGGGGGTAGACCTTGGGCACGAGCTCGCGCAGCGACTGGGATGGATCGACGAACAGATAGCGCCCACCGAAACGCAGTGCCGGCTCGCCCGCCGGGTCCTGCTCCGTTTGCTCACGGGCGAAGGCACTGGCCTGCGGCAAGCGGATGCGCACGTCGCCGTGCAGCGCGCCGGGCTCGCCCTGGGCGACGGCGTGGCGGTTGTTGTCGACGATCCATTCGCGGATGCGGGCCCACTGGCCCGGTTGGTCGGGGTAGAGCTCGCGCACCAGCGCGGCCAGCGATTGCCCCGGTGCGACGTAGAGCGTGCGCTCCGCGGGGAGCTCCGCCCCGACGGGCGTCGATGGCTCTGCGACGGCTAAACCGGGCAATACGAGGGCGCATACGGCGAGCGCCAGGGAACGGGCCAAGGCCATAGTCACCTCCACGCTACGGGGGCTCAGCGGATCGAGCGATACCCCCCCGGAACACCGCGCGGCGACAGAACGATTTGCCAGAGCTGATTCTGGCGCGCACGGAATGAGCCCGCGCACGAAAGCAGGTAGTAGCGCCACATGCGGTAGAAGCGCTCGCCGAACTGATCGGCGATCTCGGGCCAGTGCGCGTCGAAGTTGGCGTACCACGCCAACAGCGTATGGTCGTAGTGGGTGCCGAAATTGTGCCAATCCTCGATGAGGAAATGGTCCTCGGCCGCCTCCGTGACTTGCTTGGCCGAGGGCGTCATCGAGTTGGGGAAGATGTAGCGCGCGATCCAGGGATCGGTGGTCGCGTTGGAGCGGTTGCCGCCGATGGTGTGCAGCAGGAACTGCCCATCGTCCTTCAGGCAGCGTGCCGAGACCTCCATGAAGGTGGGGTAGTTCTTGTAGCCCACGTGCTCGAACATCCCCACCGACACCAACCGGTCGAACGCCTCATCGACCGAACGATAATCCTGCAGGCGGATGTCGACGGGCAGGCCCTCGCAGATACGGCGCCCGTGCTCGGCCTGCTCGCGCGAGATGGTAACCCCGACCACCTCGACGCCGTACTGCTCGGCCATGTAGCGCGCCATCTCGCCCCAGCCGCAGCCGATGTCGAGCACCCGCATGCCGGGCTCGAGGCCCAGTTTGCGGCAGATCAAATCCATCTTGTCGCGTTGCGCCTCGTCCAGATCGCTCGCGTTCGCCCAGTAGCCGCAGGAGTAGATCCAGTAGCGCCCGAGCATGCGCGCATAGAGGGCATTGCCGATGTCGTAGTGTTGCTCGCCCACGCGGTAGCTGCGGCCGGGCGTCTGCAGGTTGATGAGCTTGGCGGCGAGCACGCGCGGGATCTCGCGCCAGGGCTGGATGGCATCGGCCAAGCGCGCCCGGATGATCCGGTGGAAGAGCTCGTCGAGCTGCTGGCAGTCCCACCAGCCATCCATGTAGGCCTCGCCCAGCCCCAACGAGCCCTGGGCGAACACACGCGCGTAGAGGCGCTCGTCGTGCACCTGGATATCGAACGGGCGGTCGCCGTTGATGCGCACGCCGGCGTGGTCCAGCAACTGTTGGGCCTGCGCGCGCAGGCGGCTAGATGAGTCGCGCGTTGGGCGTACCTCGGTGTCCAAGGCCAACTCCGGTGTCGTTCGCTGTAGGGAACGTACCGGCCCCCGCTATCGGCTCGCAAGCGGGGACTGACAAAAACGCGCGCCACCGCCACGATGCCGACCATGGCACAGGTAACCCCGGATTTCTGGTGCGCCCTCGCCGCCGCGCTCGAGCGCGAGGGCATCGCCGGCCCTTTGGGCCCACCGCAACCCCTGGGCGGAGGCTGCCTCCACGGCGCCGCGTGTGTCGACACGCCCGAGCGGCGGCTGTTCGTCAA
>CAYTWS010000065.1:0-7510 GCA_964442145.1 uncultured Ectothiorhodospiraceae bacterium
GCAGGGTCGCGGTTGCCGCGCGTCAGACGATCGGCAAGGGACCCCATTCGCTCGGTGGCGGAAACATCCGATCGAGCTCGGCGAGGGCCTCCGAGTCCAGCGTAACGTCGGCGGCGGCGCGGTTGTCGGCCTGGCGGGCCGGGTCGCTGGTCTTGGGTATGGCGATCACGTCGTCGCGCGACTGCAGCCAAGCGAGCGCGGCCTGGGCGGGCGTGATGCCATGGCGTCGCGCGAACGCCTGCAGGCCTTTGCTCTTCAGGAGGCGGCCCTGGCCGAGCGGGCAGTACGCCATCGCGGGGATACCGCGCTCGCGCATCCACGCCAGCGGGTCGCGCTCGATGGTGCGCTCGCCGAGGTGATAGAGGAGCTGGTTGGCGCTGCAGGCATCGCCGCCCGGCACCGCCCAGAGGTCCGCGAGATCGGCCTCGTCGAAGTTGCTCACGCCCCAGTAGCGGATGTGGCCGGCGCGCTGGAGGTCGCGGAAGCCCGCGACCGTTTCCTCGAGGTCAGCGCCGCCGCGCCAGTGCAGCAGATAGAGGTCGAGGCGGTCGGTGCCGAGGCGCTCCAGGCTGGCCTCGCAGGCCGCGCGCACACCGGCGCGCGAGGCGTTGTGCGGAAACACCTTGCTGACGACAAAGCACGCCTCGCGCCGCTCGCCCATGGCCTCGCCGACGACGCGCTCGGCCCCGCCGTCGCCGTACATCTCGGCGGTATCGATGAGCGTGAGGCCGGCGTCGATGCCGGCGCGCACCGCCGCGACCTCGCGCTCGCGCTGGCGGGGCTTGTCGCCCATGTGCCAGGTGCCCTGGCCCAGGGCGGGCACCCGTTCGCCCCCGGGTAGCTCGATGTGTTGCATGGATCATCCGTAGCGGCGCCGGATAGGCGTCGGCGGCGTCCATTGTAACGAGCGGCCCGAGCGTGGGTAGCGCACCCGGGGCACAGCGCAAGGCGGGCAGTCGAGGGCTTCACGCGATATCAGAATCCTTTGCGGCACCTCACCGGGAGCCGTCGGCCGGGCGCTGTGGTGCGATTGTCACCAACCGCACGCATGCCGTCGGGCGGCTCGGCATGACCGCAAGTCCAGGAGATCGGGGTCGCCGGGCTGCCCTCGACCACCGTCGGTCGCAGGGACACGACCTCGCCATCGAGTTTTTGGTTGATCTTGTGCCCCAGGTGCAGATGGATTGCACCGTTGACGACCTCGACGCGCTCGACGTAATTACCGATCAGCTCCTCTGGGATCGGCAGGCCGGCGGCGGCGTTGTCCTGCGGGAACTCGCGTGTACGCCGATAGAACGCGGTGATCTCGTCCTGCGGGCCCTCGACCCAGTCCAGCGCCTTCTCGACCTGCGAGCGAGCGGCCGAGTTGAGATACACCGGGATGGCCGAGAGGCTCAGGATGGCGATGATCGCCAATACGACCATGAGCTCGATGAGTGTATAGCCGTCTCGGGCTTCGCCGTAATGGACGCTGGCCTCCAATCGAGGGCCCCGATCACCCGCGAATACGCGCGCGGCCCTTCGTTCGCTCGCGAGCCGTTTGGCCATGGTGGCGCAAGCCCCGTAATGCGGCAACGCTGGCGTTGGCGCGCGTGCTCGCGGGCGCCGCCATACCGATGACGGCGGGACTGCACGACTTGACCCGAAACGCACGACGTGCGTCCATCCGGCGGACGAGGCCGCGCAAGCACCATGGCCATGGCGCGAGCGACCCCACAGGGGATGGGGGGACACGCGATGACGGCTTACGACGCCATCTATCAGTACTCGCTGAACGATCCCGAGGGCTTCTGGGGCGAGCTCGCCGAGCAGATCGCCTGGGATCGGCGCTGGGACCGCGTCCTGGACGACAGCGACGCCCCGTTCTACCGCTGGTTCGCCGGCGGGCGCCTCAACACCTGCTACAACGCGCTCGACCGCCACGTCGACGCCGGCTACGGCGACCAGACCGCCCTGATCTGGGACAGCCCGGTGACAGGGCGGAGCGCGCGCTACGACTACGCCGGCCTGCGCGACGCGGTGGCACGGCTCGCCGGGGCGCTGCGGGCGCTGGGGGTCGACACGGGCGACCGCGTCGTCATCTACATGCCGATGGTGCCCGAGGCCGCCATGGCCATGCTCGCCTGTGCGCGCATCGGCGCCATCCACTCCGTCGTCTTCGGCGGCTTCGGCGGCCCCGAGCTCGCCAAGCGTATCGACGACGCCCAGCCCAAGCTCGTCCTATCGGCCTCTTGCGGGATCGAGCCAGGGGGCATCGTCGACTACCACGAGCTGCTCGAGCGGGCGCTGGATGGCTCGGCCCATACGGTCGAGCGCTGCCTGATCCTGCAACGCGAGACCCAGCCCTGCGAGCTGCGCCCGGGGCGCGACCTCGACTGGGCCGAGACCGTGGCCGCGGCCGAGCCGGCCGAGTGTGTGGCGCTGGACGCCAACCACCCGCTCTACATCCTCTACACCTCGGGCACGTCGGGCCGGCCCAAGGGCGTGGTGCGCGACAACGGCGGCCATGCAGTGGCGCTGCAGTGGACCATGCGCAACATCTACGGCGTGGCCCCGGGCGAGGTCTACTGGAGCGCCTCCGACATCGGCTGGGTCGTGGGCCATTCCTACATCGTCTACGGCCCCCTGCTGAACCGCAACACAACGGTCGTGTTCGAGGGCAAGCCCGTGGGCACACCCGATGCCGGCGCGTTCTGGCGCGTGGTCGACGCCTACGGCGTGCGCACCCTGTTCACCGCCCCTACGGCATTGCGGGCGATCAA
The DNA here is from genome assembly GCA_964442145.1 of uncultured Ectothiorhodospiraceae bacterium. Classification (GTDB taxonomy): domain Bacteria; phylum Pseudomonadota; class Gammaproteobacteria; order XJ16; family Halofilaceae; genus Halofilum. The sequence goes on from CAYTWS010000065.1 coordinate 2,763, forward strand.
GAAGGAGGACCCGGACGGGTCGATCGCCGCCGGCTACGATCTGTCGTCGCTGCAGGCCTTCTTCGTCGCCGGCGAGCGCTCCGACCCCGACAGCGTCCACTGGGCGGAGAAGGTGCTCGGGGTGCCCGTGCTCGACCACTGGTGGCAGACGGAGACGGGCTGGCCCATCACCGGCTACCCGTTCGGGATCGAGCGCATCCCGGTGCGGGTGGGCTCGGCCGGTGTCGCGATGCCCGGCCACGACGTGCACGTGCTCGACGAAGCCGGCCACGACCGCGCGCGCGGTGAGCTCGGCAACGTCGCCGTGCGCCTGCCGCTGCCGCCGGGGACGTTCCTGACGCTCTGGCACAACCGCGAGGGCCATCGCGAGCACTACCTGGCGCGCTATCCCGGTTACTACCTCAGCGGTGACTCCGGCCTCATCGACGCCGACGGCTACGTCCACGTCATGAGCCGCATCGACGACGTCATCAACGTCGCCGGCCATCGCCTCTCGACCGGCGGCATCGAAGAGGTCCTGTGCGGCCATCCCGATGTCGCCGAGGCCGCGGTCTTCGGCGTCGACGACCCCGACAAGGGGCAGCTCCCGATCGGCCTCGTCATCGCCAGCAAGGGCGTCGACCGGGCCGAGAGCGAGCTGGTCGACGAGCTCGTCACGCGCGTGCGCGACACGATCGGCCCCGTGGCGGCGTTCCGCCACTGTGCCGTGGTCAAGCGCCTGCCCAAGACGCGCTCGGGCAAGACCCTGCGCAGCACCATGCGCAGCATCGCCAACGGCGAGGGCTACACCGTGCCGGCGACGATCGACGATCCGGCGATCCTCGACGAGATCGCCGCCGACCTGCAGCGCCTGGGGTATCCGCTGCGCGGCTGAGCTGCGGGCCGGGCGTGTGCCTGCGGCCACGTGCCCGGCCGCGGCCGAAAGGCGGCAGCGCGCATCGGGTCGCTCGCGTGGCGGCCTCCGAGCGGGTACCGCCGCGTGGGCTCGGATACCGTCATACCTCACCCCATTCGCTCAAATCGGGAACGGCGGCCCGGTAGCCGTGCAGTCGCCGGACGCGGCTCCACCAGTCGTCGAATCCCGGATGCCGGCGAAGCGTATCGCCTTCGTCCACCAGATCGAGATAGAAACAGGCGGGCGCGACGAACAACTCGGCAAGGCTCGGCCGCTCGCCGGCGACAAACGTCGAATCGCCGCGAATGCGCATCAGCTCCCCGAACAGCGTATCCAGCTGCTGCAAGTCTTCGTCGACCGTCGCCCGTGTCGGGTGACCGGCGAACGACGGGAACCGGTGGTAGCCGACCACGCGAGCCATCGGCCCGTAGCCGTAGGATTCGTGCAGCCCCATCGCCATGTCCATACGCGCGCGATCCGTTGGATTATCGGGGACGAACGACGGCCCATCGAACGCGTCATTGATGTAGCGCATGATCGCGCCCGTCTCGATGATGCGCAGCCCGTCGTGGATAACAACGGGCACCTTGCCGAACGGGTGCAACCGGCGGTGCGACGCCGAGCGCGGCTCGCCCGCGATCACGTCGAGCGGGACCCGCTGGCACTCGATGCCCTTCTCCGCCAGCAGGATGCGAACGCTGAAGACGTAGCTGCTCGGATCGTAGCCGTATAGAACGAGATCGCTGCTCATGTCGGAGCCCTTCGCGTAGTGAGGCCTGTAGGAGAAAACGTGCACGTGACGTCTCTTGTCCGAACCCGGTGCGCGCGGCTGCAAACAGCCGACCCGCCGGCTGGTACGGCACTTACCCTGCGACCGGCGCTGTAGAGACCCCAGCCCCCGTCGCGACCGGCCGATCCGGTGCGGCGAACGCTTCCCTGCCGGGCCGCCGCGGTGCGCGCCCGTATTACCCGTCGTACGACACCCGCTATACCATGCCCCCACGAATCGGTGTCAGGCGATTCCCCAGGCAGGCGAGAGGGGTAGCGATGTCGACCCAGTTGCCAGAGACCATGTGCGCGGTCCAGCTCACCGGACACGGTGGCTTGGACCAGCTGATCCACCGCCAGGACGTCCCGGTGCCGCGACCGGGCCCGGGCGAGGTGCTCATCCGCGTCGCCGCCGCCGGCGTCAACAACACCGACATCAACACCCGGATTGGCTGGTACTCGAAGGGCGTGACCGGCGACACCAACGCCAGCGGCGAGACCGGCTTCGCTGACGCCGACGCGGCCGACGCCACGTGGTCGGGGGTGCCCCTGGAGTTTCCACGGATCCAGGGTACCGATGTCTGCGGCTACATCGTCGCAGTCGGCGAAGGCGTCGACCCGGAGCGCATGGGCGAGCGCGTCCTGGTGCGCAACATGCTGCGCGGCTACGTGGACTTGCGGCCGTTCGCGTGCTGGAGCATCGGCTCGGAGTGCGACGGCGGCTTCGCGCAATACACGAAGGCGCCGGCCGCCGACACCTGGGCCGTTCGCTGCGATTGGTCCGACGCGGAGCTGGCTTCCATCCCCTGTGCCTGGTCGACCGCCGAGAACATGCTCCACCGTGCCGGTGTCGCTGACGGCGACCGCGTCGTGGTCACGGGCGCGAGCGGGGGCGTCGGCTCGGCCGCGGTACAGCTGGCGAAATGCCGCGGCGCCGAGGTCATCGGCGTCGCCGGCCGCGACAAGGCCGAGGCCATCCGCTCGATCGGCGCGGACCGGGTGGTCCCGCGCGGCGACAGCCTGCTGGGCGCGCTCGGCGCGCGGAGCGTCCACGTCGCCATCGATCTGGTGGTCGGTGACCAATGGCGCGAGCTGATCGAGCTGCTGGCACCGGGCGGGCGCTACGCCACGGCGGGCGCGATCGCCGGACCCATCGTCGAGCTCGATGTGCGTACGCTCTATCTCAAGGACCTGACCTTCTACGGCTGCACGTTCCAGGAGGATGCCGTCTTCGACAACGTCGTGCGCTTGATCGAGCAGGGGGGCGTGCAACCCTTCGTCGCCAAGACCTATCCGCTCTCGGCCATCGCGCAGGCGCAGGAGGACTTCATCGCCAAGAAGCACGCCGGCAAGCTCGTGCTCATACCCCCGCAGGACTGACACGGCGCTCGCGCCTGCCGCGGGCGCACACCCGAGCCGGACTGCGCCGGCGCACAGACTGCGCTGCATCGCGCCGGCGCTGCCGGCCCGCTGCGGCGATTGCGGGCCGGACGCCGGCGGCAGTGACGAGACGACGCATGCCCGGCCGGCGTCCGGCCTCATTGGTCCCGCCTCCGCGTTACGACCGCGGGATCTCCTTGTCGGGGTCGTGGAAGGGCGTCCTGGCGACCGTCGCGGCGACACCGCCGTCGCCGGGCTTTTGCACCGTCAACCGGGTATCCAGCGCGCTGGAATCGGCCGGCACCATGGCCAGCCCGATGTTGACATCGAGGCGTGGCGAATAGAACGCCGAGGTCACGTAGCCGATCTCGTTGGCCCCCGTCTCGTCGAAGACCGGCCAGAAGTCCGGGTTGTACCAGGTCACCGCCTGCCCGCGGAATTTCACGCCCACGATCCGACGCTCGACGCCTTGATTGTTGATCCGGCGCAGCGCCTCTTGGCCGACGAAGCCCTTCTTGTCGAGATTGACCTGCCAGCCCAGACCCACCTCATAGGGATTGGTGTTTTGGTCCATATCCGCATGATAGGAAAGGATACCGGCCTCCAGGCGGCGGATGTGGCCGGGCGCGATGACCTGGATACCGTAAGGCTCGCCGGCCTCCAGAATGGTCTCCCAGACCTGCTCGCCCGTGTCGGTGGCATTGAACGGATACAGCTCGTAGCCGACCTCGCCCGAGAAGCCGGTGCGCGAGACGATGATGTCGACGTCGTCGAGCTTCGTCTGGCACAGCGTGTAGTAGCTCAGATCGAGGACTTCCCGGCCGATACGGCCCTGCTCGACCAGCGACTCCATCAACGGCTTGCTGTTCGGGCCCTGGATCTGCAGCGGCGAGACATCGAGCTCGTCGACGCGCACGTCGAAGCCTGAGTGCACGCGCAGCCCGCGGGCGAAGTGGAGCACCTCCGTATGGGTGCTCAGCCAGACCTCGTCCTCGGCGACACGCAGGAGCACGGGGTCGTTGACGATACCGCCGTCCTCGTCGCAGATGATGGTGTAGCGGGCCTTGCCCACCGGTGTCCTGCCCTCGAGCTCGCGCGTGACGAGATAGTTCGCGAAAGCGAAGGCATCCGGGCCCTTGATCGCGATCTGGCGCTCGGCGGCGACGTTCCAGAGCGTGACCGCCTGCGTCAGATACTCGTGCTCCTTGAGCACGCCGCCCTCCTCCTGCGGTACATAGGCGCGCGGGTGGTACAGGTTCGACAGCACGGTGTACGCGTAGCAGCCGTGGCGCTCGGACAAGTGCCAATAGGGCGACTTGCGCACCTGGGTGTTGATCAACACACGTGCATCCGACTGCCCCGACTGGCGGAGGTTGACCGGGGTATAACGGCGAAGCTGAGCCATATTGTGTGCCTCCTCGTTGGCTGGTGGACCGTCGGCCGCGCTGACACCCTCGAGCGCGCCGGAAGCATGCAATATACACCGTGTATACACCGTGTACCAAGGGTTGCATACAACTCGTTGCTCGGGTCGGCTCGAGGCCGATGACGCGGGGGATACCGGCACCACGCCCGCATCGTCTCCGCGCTTACGCGCTGCGGCGACGCGGGCCTACCAGCGCGTGCAAGAGCCCAACACCGTAGGCCCGCCTTGGCGCCAGCCAAGGCGGGCGGGGTTGCGATGCCTCACAGGGGTCATGCGGGC
>CAYTWS010000066.1:0-7488 GCA_964442145.1 uncultured Ectothiorhodospiraceae bacterium
TCCTCGATTGAGTGCGCCCGGCCGAACACGGCCACGGACCGGTAGTTGGCCGAGTGGTGGAACGTCGACGGCGCGAGCACGAGCCCATCGAGGTGGCTGACGGTCACGCAGGCCGCCACGCCCTGCGCGAGACGCGCTAGCAGGCGGGAAGCGATGCCGCCGTGCAGGAGCAACCGGTCACCGTCGCGCGCGTAGAGCATGGGGATGACGATCGGCTGGCCGTCCTCGACGAAGCCGACGTGGGCCATCAGGCCCGCGTCGAGTACCTCGTAGGCCGAGTCTCGGTCGTAGCGGCCCCGCTCGTTGCGCTGACGAACGAGGTAATGGGCCGACATGGCAGGTCCTCCGGGATGGCGTCGTGTCGATTCCGCTCATCGAGCGCGAGCGCTACACTACGCCGTAATCGGATCCATCCATAGATCCAATTCGCGCTATTCCGATAGGACCAATTCGATGTTCCTACGGCTCACGGGCGAGGCCCCGGCCTTCCGCGAGATCTACGGCCAGCTGCGTGAGGCCATCCTCGATGGCCGCCTCGGTCCCGGCATGCGCCTGCCCGCCAGCCGGCGGTTGGCACGCGAGCTCGGTGTGGCCCGCATCACGGTGGTCCAGGCCTTTGATCAGCTCACCGCCGAGGGCTATCTCGAGGCGCGGCGCGGCGCAGGCACCTGGGTGACCACCGATGTGCACGGCGTGATCGACCGGCGCCCCCACCCGAGCGCCGGCCCCGCCCCGTCTCTCTCGGGCTACGCCGCGCGCGCCGCAGCCGCCGCCCCCGCAGCGACGCCCCGCTGGACACCAGCGCCGCGCTGGGATTTCCAGTACGGCCAGCCCGAGGTCCCGGACGAGCTATTGCGCGATTGGCGCCGGGCCATACGCCGGGCTGCCCGACAGCGACCGACGGGCTATCCCGACCCGCAGGGCGAGCCGGCGCTGCGGGAGTGCCTCGCCGCGTACCTCCGCGACCACCGCGGCATCCTCACCGATCCCGACCGGATCCTGGTGGTCGGCGGCACCCAGCAGGCATTGGAGCTGATCGGCCGGTGCGCACTGGATCCGGGTGACGGTGTCGTCATCGAAGACCCCCACTACCAAGGCGCCGGCCACGCCTTTCGCGCACTGGGCGCCGCTGTCGAGCCGATCGCCGTCGACGACGACGGGCTGCGTACCGGCGACTTACCTCGGCGGCGACGCAGTGACACCGAGGCGGCGCCCAAGCTGGCGTATGTCACACCCTCCCATCAGTTCCCCCTGGGCAGCGTGCTGCCCGTCGCCCGCCGGCTCGCGCTGCTCGAGTGGGCGCACGAGCACGAGGCGTTCGTCGTCGAGGACGACTACGACAGCGACTACCGCCACACCGGCCCGCCCCTACAAACGCTGCATTCGCTGGATCGGGCCGGGCGCGTGGTCTACGTGGGGACGTTGTCGAAGGTATTGTTCCCCGGCCTCCGCCTCGGCTACATCGTGCTCCCGCGCGCTTGGGTCGAGCCGATGCGCCACGTCAAATGGCTCGCCGACCGCGGCACCAGCGCCCAGGAGCAGCTCGCGCTCGCCGAGCTCTTCCGCACCGGGGCCTTCCGGCGCCACACCGACAGCGCCGCCCGACGCTTGGCGCACCGGCGCCATGTCCTGGTCCGATCACTGGAGCGACGCTTCGGGGACAGCCTGGAGGTCCTAGGCACGCATACGGGCATGCACATCAGCGTGCGCTCGCGCTCGCACGGGCGGGCAGCGGCGCATCGCCTCGTGGAGGCCGCCGCCCGCCGCGGCACGGGCCTATACACGACCGAGCCCTACTACGCCGATACCCCGCCCGATCGCCTCGAGCTGCTGCTCGGCTACGCCGCCCTGACGCCGGCGGCGATCCGTGCCGGGATCAAGCAGCTGCGGTACGCCATGGATGCGCTATGAGCCGCGTGAAATGCCGCCGATACGGCGAATCGATCTGCGCCGGTCGCGCAGTTCACCGTGTATGATCCTCTGCGGTCGCTCACCGATGGCCATGCGCGTCGGCGCCCCGGGACCCCGCCATTGATCGGGCCACCCCACGGTGTTACAGAAAGGAGGAATCCGTAACGATGGAGGGATTGGTGCAACACAACCTAGTCGTACCGGTCATCGCGGTGTTGGGCATGGCGCTGGCGGTGCCGGCAACCGCGATCGCCCATGGGACCTCCGATCCCGGCCCGCACGGCGGCGAGATCCGAATGCCGGGCGCCTTCCACGTCGAGGCCGTGGCCGGCGACGACGCACTACGCATCTACGTGCTCGACATGCAGTTCGACGATCCCACCGTCGAGGCGACCTCGCTGGACGCGAGGATCGAGCAGGGAGGCACGACGACCAGGCTCGACTGTGAGCCGGACGAGAATATCAAGGCGTTCATTTGCCCCTTGCCGGCCGACACCAATCTCGACGCGGGCAAGCTGATCATCGACGCGCAGCGCAAGGGCAAACCGGCCGAGCCGGCACAGTACGACCTGCCGCTCAAGTGGAGCGGTCAGTAGGCTCCCATTGCCCGCGCCCGCTATGCGTATTAACCGGAGACGGCACGCCCTCCACCCGACCGTGGCGCAGCGCACATACGCGGCATTGTCTTCGCTGTAACCTCATCAGGTATCGGCTACACCGCACTTGCCGCGATCTCCTCCCGTGGGGGCCGCATCGGGTTGCCTGCAAGGGGTACCGAGCCCGCCACCGCCGGCGCAGTATCGCGCAAGTTTTCCTAGCGCAATCCAAAAGGCGCGGATATGAAGATACCGGAATGGGTCAAGCCCGCTGCGTGGGGCGTCGTCGGCGGCGCCGTCGGTGCCATGATCGTCGGTTTTACCGTGGGCGGCTGGGTAACCGGCGGCACGGCGGCCGAAATGGAAACCGCCAGCGCCAAATCGGCTATCGTCCAGACATTCGCGCCGCTTTGCGTCACCGAGGCGCAAAAGACGCCGGAAAAGATCGAGGCACTGGAGAAGGAGCGGCGCTGGGACCAGGACGACTTCGTCGTCGAGGCCGGGTGGGTCGACAACGTCACCGCGGAATACCGCACCAAAGTCGCCCGGGCGTGCGCGACGACACTGCTGGAAGGCATGAAGACGAGCTAGGGCCTGGAGGGGCTCGCTGAAGCGGTGGCCGGCTCAGGCTCGGGGTGACTCGAGGTCGGCGTCCGTTGCGGCCTTACACGAACCCCATCGCGCCCACACCCGCCGTTCAATGCAGGCCGGTTGATGGCGCGGCCGCGGGGCGACGCCCGGGGCACCCCCGGCGCCCGGGCCGGCTGGCCGCCCCGGGCGCCGGGAAGGGATCCGATACGATCCCGCACTCGCCGCAGCGATGAGCGTCAGTTCGCCTCGTCGCCGGCGTGCTCGTCACCGGAGCCGCCGTCCGAATGCGCCTCGTCGCCGGCGTGCTCGTCGCCCGAGTGGTTGTCGGAATCGTCATCGCCGGACTTGTCGCCGGAATCCGCCTCGTCGCCGGCATGCTCGTCACCGTTGCCGGACCCCGCGGACTCGCCGCCGTGCTCCGACGCCGTCACCGCGGTGGCGCTCAAGCCGAGCGCGACCAGCATTAGCAGCAGCGTTGCGATCGATTGCACACGTTTCATGCTCTCACCTCCTATTGCATTGCAAGCGTTCTGCGTCCTTCCTTTGGAGTCCCCGACCTCGGGATTCGTTGCCCTAGCGAAACGCCCACCTCGAGTGAGCGTGTTCGAGTCGGTACCCTTCCGTTGCGCACACCCTCGAGCCCGGCGAACGAGCTCACCGTTCGATCCATCGTAATGGTCGGACGGTCGATGCATGGGCTATTCCGGCAGCCATCCGAAGCGTCCCCCTTCACGCGTGCGGCGACCGAAGCCAACGCCACTGTGTGCCGCGTCGCCGCGAAACGCGATCCGTGGCTCCCTTGCAGCGCGCGCCGATAATCCATTATCGCTGGGGATTGGCCTGATTCTGGTTGCGCTGGCCGAACGGCTCGGTCAGCCAAGCAGCGAACGACAAATAGTCCTCGCGTCCCTCGGCCAGCCCCAGCTCTCGCATTTCCTCGGGATCGGGCTCCTCGTACGTCCCGAACAACCGATCCCACACGATGAAGATCGTGGCGAAATTGGCATCGCCGGTGCGCCGCGAGACCGTGTGGTGGCTCGTATGGAAGCGAGGGGTCACGAGGAACAACCGCAGGAAACGCTCCCAACGCTCGGGCAGGTCGATGTTCGAGTGATGGAATTGGCTCGCCAGGCTCACCGCGATCTCGAAGGCCGCGAAACCGGCCATCGAGGGCCCCCAGATTGCGATCCAGACCAGCTTCACGAAGAACGAGATGAATAGCTCGCCCGGATGGAAGCGCAGCGCCGTGGTCACATCCACGTGTGTATCCACATGATGGACCTTGTGGAAACGCCACAGGAAACCAACGCGGTGATTGAAGCGGTGCCACCAGTAATCGAACATGTCGAAGACGATGATGGTGGCGATCACGCCACCGATCCCGCTGTAGCCGAACATGGGCGCCAGGCCCCAGTCCTTGTGGGCGAGATACTCCGCCCAGACCAAAAACGGCGCCAGCAACACGACCTTGAGCACGACCGTGTTGAAGATGGCCATCGCCGCGTGGGCGCGCAAACGCTGGCCCCGCGGCGCCTGCCACGGGCGCTCGGCCGCCAGCGTCTCCACGAGGAAGAAAAGCGCGAAACCGCCGAGGAAGAAGGGGAGTTTTAGCTCTTCCATATCGTTCGACCCGAGTCAGCCAACGATTGCGCGGCCGATGCCAGGCGCCTACCGCAGCAGATTGGGGAGATCGTCGACGAAGTTGTAGCGCGGCTGCTGGATCCATTCACCGCCTTCGCGCACGGGCAGCTTGTGCACGTTCTCCTGATACACGACGAGCTCACCGTCGTGCGCCTGCAGCCAGAAGTCCAGATCGTAGGTTTTGTCCGGGTTGCCGATGGCGGCGAAATTGGTGCACGCGAAGTAGTACCCGCCGCCCATCGTACGAACCGGATCGTGGATCTTTTGGAACCGTAGCTCGAGCGTCTGGCTGGTCCGCGGATCCGTGATCTCGAAGACGCCGGGTTTACCCAGGCGCGTGCGCCGTTCGATGTGCTCCCGCATGGCCGCCTTGATCTCGTCGGCGCCGTAGCCGGTCCCGTCCTGCTGCGCGGACTGGCCGTCGGTTTGCCCGGCATCGGCGTCATCCGACCGTTGCTGCTGCCCGCCCTCGCCGTCGGCGTTGCGGCTCTCGGCGGACGCCTCGGTCTGCTGGCCCTGCGCGGGGCCTTCGCCGCTGTCGGGCGCCTCGCCGCTACAGCGCGCCAAAGCGAGCACGAGGATGATTGGCAGGGCGAGCCCGGCCTTGCGCAGCATCCACGTCCATCGGTCTCGTTGCATGCTCAATACCCTCGCTCGTCGCGGTCCTCCGCGGGACGGGCCACGTACTTGCTGTCTTAGTCTAGCGGTACCCCGGCTCGGTTCCCGAGCCCCGGCGCCGGGCACGCCCGGACCGGGATGCCCGTACCCCTCGGCGGCCGCCGCCCCAACCGGTGGCGCGGGCCAGCGACGCCGCCAGGCCGAACTCGACGCACAGGGCGCCTAACTCCGCGGTACAGCGCGTCGCTAATGGAGCTTGAGCCGCGGGCGCGTCCGTCGGGAGACCAGATCGGATAGGAACATCATCAGCGCCCGCACCGGTCCGTGTAGCGCGCGCTGGTGGTCGCGGTAGAGCCAGCGGTAGCTCACCTGGGCGAACCAGCCCTCGATGGTCACGCGGCCGAGCAGCGAGCCCATCAGCGTGCCGAACGCACTGTCGCTGACGTTCACCAGGGAGCCTCGGTCGCGATAGGTATACTCCGGCAGGGACCCGCCCGCGAGATAGCGCGGCAGGGCCCGCCCGAGGAAGGCGGCTTGCTGGTCGGCGGCCTGCGCGCGCGGCGGCACCAGGGTCTCGCCGCTGGCGTCGCGCGGACAGGCGGCGCAATCGCCCAGGGCGAAGATGCGCTCGTCGCGCGTGGTCTGCAGGGTGCGCCCGACGACCAGTTGGTTGCGCCCATTGGTCTCGAGCCCGTCGAGCCCGGACAGGAACGCGGGCGCCTGGACGCCGGCGGCCCAGACGCTAAAGCGCGCCGGGATGAAGTCGCCGTCGCGGATACGGATACCGTTCGGGGTCACCTCGGCCACCTCGGCGCCGGTGCGCACCGTCACGCCGAGGTGCTCGAGCTGGGCCCGGGTCGAGGCGGCGACATCGTCGGGCAGGCCGGGCAATAGCCGGGGTGCGCGCTCGATCACCACCAGGCGGGTATCGCGGACGACGTCGATGTCGCAGGCGCCGTACTCGGCGAGCGCGTGGCGCATCTTGTCCAGCTCGGCGGCGAGCTCGACCCCGGTGGCACCGCCGCCGACGATGGCGACATCGAGCTCGCCTTCCATCCGGGGACCGCCGCCCTGGCCCGCGCGCAGATAGGCCTCGAGCAGGTAGCGCCGGAATTTCTCGGCCTCGCTCGCCGAATCCAGGCTGAAGCAGTGCTCGGCGACGCCCGGTATGCCGAAGTCGTTGCTCTCGCTGCCCACCGCGAACACCAGGGTGTCGTAGCCGACCGAGCGCGGCGGCAGCGCCTCGCGCCCGTCGATCTCGGTCAGTGCACCCAGATGGATCCGCTGGTTGGCCCGGTCGAGGCCCTCCACCCGCCCCCACAGGAAGGTGAAGTGGTGGGCGCGGGCATGGGCGATGTAGTCGCACTCGTCGTCGTTGATATCGAGTGTGCCGGCCGCGATCTCGTGCAGCAGGGGCTTCCAGACATGGGTGAGCGACTCGTCGCAAAGCATGACCCGAACCGACGGATCGCGCCGGTAGCGGCGGCCGAGGCGCGTGGCCAGCTTGAGCCCGCCCGAGCCCCCGCCGACGATCACGATACGGTGCGGTTCGTTAGCGCTCGACAACAATCAACCCCGGCGGTGCCCGCGCAAGCCGATGCTAGCACCGATCGCGGGCCATCCGCGCTGCCTCGCCGCTACGACGGCGACTGGGCTCGGGCCGGGGCGAGCGATACACCGGGGCAGCGGACGCTGCGCAGCAGCGGCCCGTGCAGGGCATCGGGCTCGGCCACGGTAGGCCTCGTCGTCCGTCGCGGGCACCGTCGACACCGGCGCCCGTCCCGGTCTCACTGCCAGCGCCCGTCTAGCCTCGGCGACATGCGGCGCGCGCTTACACTGGCCCGCTGGCGTCGAGCTCGGGATAGTGGCGAAAGATGCCGGCCTCGCTGAACGCCAGCCGCCGATCCGAGGCCAAATAGTCGGCGATTCCCGGCAACCCTCGTACCCGCTCGCGCAACGCGTGCATGCGCGGATAGCCCTGGGCGAACAGGCGCATCGCCTCGGGGAAGGCGTACGCCAATCCCTCGAGCGTGTGGAACAGCGACAGATCGGCATAACTGAGCTCGTCGCCGACGAGCCAGCCCTTGGCCGCCGGATTGGCGTCGATGACGCGCTCGAAATACTGCATGTA
>CAYTWS010000067.1:0-7450 GCA_964442145.1 uncultured Ectothiorhodospiraceae bacterium
CTCCGAGCCGATCCGGCTGTTCTATGTCGATGTCGACATGCCCATCGGCACCCCGCTCGACGAGACCTTGGAGCAGGTTCGACGTGTCGAGGACCGGGTGCGCTCGGGCCTGCGAGAGGGCGAGATGCGCTCGATCCTCGCCTATGCCGGGCGCAAGTTCACCGACACCTCGCCGCGCCGGGGCGATCACTACGGTCAACTGCTGGTGGCGCTACAGCCCAGAGAAGGCGAGATGCGTCACGTCTCCGAGATCATCTCGGACCTTCGCCCGAAGGTGACCGGCTTGACCGGACCCGAAAGCGTGTCGTTCCTCAAAATCTCGGGCGGGCCGCCGACGACCAAGCCCATCAGTATCAAGGTGCGCGGCGATGAATTCGAGGACATCGAAGCCGCCGCCGACGATCTCAAGTCGATCATGGCTCGCCGGGATGCCATCAAGGACATCACCGACAATGCCGAGCTCGGGCAAATGGAGCTCAATCTGCGCGTCGACGCCCAAGCGGCCCACCGGGCAGGCCTAGCCCCGGCCGAGGTCGCGCGCAACATCAGGCTGTTGGTCGACGGCGAGACCGTCTCCGCGTTCCAGCACCAAGGCGAGGAGCGCGAGGCGCGTGTCTTCGCACGGCGCGAGGGCGATCTCAGCGCCATCGATGACGTACTCGGGGTCACACTCACCGGGGCCGAGGGTAAGCGCGTACCTTTGGACAATGTCGTCGAGGTCGAGCGCTCACCCGGTCTCTCCGCGATCCGCCACTACAACTTTCGCCGCACCATCACGGTCGAGGCCAATCTGGACAACGAGCAGATGGACACCATCGAGGCGAACGACTGGATCCAGAGCGAGTGGCAAGAGATTCGCGACCGCCACCCGAACATCTCGCTCAACACCTCCGGCCTCCTCGACGACATCACCGAGAGCCTGAACTCCATGGGCCAGCTGTTCCTGGTCGGCGTCGGCTTGATCTATCTGATCCTGGGCACGCAGTTCCGCAGCTACTTCCAGCCGCTGATGATCCTGACCACGGTGCCAATGGCCTTCACCGGCGTGACCGTGGGCATGATCGCCACGGGCAACCCCATCTCGTTGTATGCCCTCTACGGTGTCGTCGCGCTCTCGGGGATCGCCGTCAACGCGGCCATCGTGCTCGTATCCGCCGCCAACGCCCGCCTGGATGCCGGCATGACGCCGCTACACGCGATCCTCTACGCGGCGCGGCGCCGGGTGGTGCCCATCTTGATCACCTCGCTGACCACCATCGCCGGGCTGTTCTCGTTGGCCGCGGGCCTGGGCGGCGAGTCGCTGATCTGGGGCCCCGTGGCGACCGCGATCGTCTGGGGGCTGGCGGTGTCCACCGTGCTCACGCTGTTCGTGGTGCCGACGCTCTACGCGCTGACCATGCAGCGCTCCTGGCGCCGGCGAGCGCCCGCCTGAAGGGCGCCCATCGGCGGCTGGTCCTTTCCCCACCGCGGTCACCTGGGCCAAGATAGGCCGCCGAATAAAATGTGTAGCGGCGCTCACGCGCCGCGGACACCCCAAGGGGGAGCAACCATGAGCGAAAACATCGAGTCGATCCTCAGCGAGCAGCGCATCTTCGAGCCGAGCGCGGAGACCGCCCAGCGCGCGCGCATCAAGGCGGATGACCTGTCCGCCCTGCACCGCCAAGCGGAGGCCGATCACGAAGGCTTCTGGGCCGATCTCGCGCGGGGCGAGCTGGACTGGCAGACACCGTTCGAGCGAGTGCTCGACGACAGCGAGCCGCCGTTCTACAAGTGGTTCCCCGACGGTGAGCTCAACGTCTCGTACAACTGCATCGACCGGCATCTCGCCGAGCGCGGCGACCGGGCCGCGATCATCTTCGAGGGCGAGGCCGGCGACATCACGCGCTATAGCTTCCGCGACGTCTACCGCGAGGTCTGTGCTTTCGCCAATGCGCTGCGCGCGCACGGCATCGGCCATGGCGATCGGGTCATCATCTACATGCCGATGGTGCCGCAGGCCGTATTCGCGATGCAGGCGTGCGCGCGCATCGGGGCGATCCACTCGGTCGTCTTTGGCGGCTTCTCCGCCGATGCCCTGCGCGGCCGGATCAACGATTGCGAGGCCAAGGCCGTGATCACCGCGGACGGCGGCACGCGCGGCGGCAAGGTGCAGGCGACGAAGAAGGGCGTCGACGACGCGCTGGCGGGGGGCGCCGATTCGGTCGAGACCGTGTTCGTCTACCAGCGCGCCGGCAACGAGGTCGATATGCAGCCGGGCCGCGATGTCTGGTGGCACGATGCCGTGGCCGACCAGCCCGCCGACTGCGAGCCCGCCCGCATCAACGCCGAGCACCCGCTGTATCTACTCTATACCTCGGGCTCGACGGGCAAGCCCAAGGGCATCCAGCACGCCACGGCGGGCTACCTGCTCAACGCGGTGGTCACGTCCAAGTGGGTTTTCGATCTCCAGGACGACGATGTCTTCTGGTGCACGGCCGATGTCGGCTGGGTAACCGGCCACACCTACGTCGCCTACGGCCCCATGGCGTGCGGGGTCACACAAGTGATGTACGAGGGGGCCCCGACCACCCCCGATGGCGGGCGCATCTGGCGCCTGGTGCAGAATCACGGCGTGTCCGTGTTCTACACCGCCCCCACGGCGATCCGTGCGTTGATGAAGCTCGGCGACGAGTTCCCCAACAGCTACGATTTGTCGTCGCTGCGGATCCTCGGAACCGTGGGTGAGCCCATCAATCCGGAGGCTTGGGTCTGGTACTACCAAGTCATTGGCGGCCAGCGCTGCCCGATCGTCGACACCTGGTGGCAAACCGAGACCGGCGCCCACATGATCGCGCCACTGCCGGGGGTGACGCCGCTGAAGCCGGGCTCGTGCACGCGACCGCTGCCCGGGGTCGCGGCCGATGTCGTCGACGAAGAGGGTCATTCGATCACCCAGCCCGACGAGGGCGGTTATCTCGTGGTCAAGAAGCCCTGGCCGTCGATGCTGCGCACGATTTGGGGCGATCCCCAACGCTACATCGACACCTACTGGCCCAAGTTCGACGGCAAGTACTACCTCGCCGGCGACAGCGCGCGTAAGGACGCCGACGGCTATTTCTGGATCATGGGCCGCATCGACGACGTCGTGAACGTATCGGGCCACCGCTTGGGCACGATGGAGATCGAGTCGGCGCTAGTGGCCCATGAGCGCGTCGCCGAGGCCGCGGTCGTCGGGATCCCACACGACGTCAAGGGTGAAGGCATCTTCGCGTTCGTCGTGCTCAAGGGCGAGCGCCCGCAGGGCGGCGTCGACGAGGCCCTCACCCACGAGCTCACGCAGTGGGTGGCGCAGCAGATCGGCCCCATCGCCAAGCCCGAGGACATCCGCTACGCCGACAACCTGCCCAAGACGCGCTCGGGCAAGATCATGCGCCGGCTACTGCGCAATGTCGCTCAAGGCAAGCCCATCGAGGGCGACACCTCGACGCTGGAGAACCCGGGCATCGTCGAGCAGCTGCGCGGCGAGAGCTAGCCCAGTCGCGCCCGGGGCGGCGACCGCCCCGGGCGCGTGGGCCATGCGGCCACGCTACACGGGCCGTGGGCTCAAGGGCGCTTGTTGTTGGCGCGCTCGGGGTCCGGGTCTTCGGCCGCGTCCATCCCCGCGATCGCCGCCGTGTAGACCTCGGGCAGATCGTGCTCGCGCGCGCCCGCGACCACGAGATCGCGGTACCAATCGTACGGTAGGCCATCGATCAGCCAATCCGACTTCGCGCGGTAGGTCAGCACATCGATGAAGCCCTCGCGCGCCGCCACCGTCACATCCACGGCGCGATAGCCCTCGCCCTCGGCGGCATCGAGCAGGTGGCGCTCATCCGCATCCAGGCAGTAGATCACGCCCCACACGGTCTCGGGCTCGAACGGATCGAGGTCGCACTTGGCCGAGCCATCCTGGCTATACTTGCGGAACGCCAAGCAGTAGCCGGGCAAACGACCGATGTCGTAGAAGCGCGCCGACGGCACCCGCTTCTTCATGCGCGGGCCGTACATGTTCGACCCGTAGGCGAAGTAGAGGATCGTGTCGGAATCGCTCATGCCGTCTCATCCTGCTCCAGCTCGAGCGCGACCGAGTTGATGCAGTAACGCAGCCTCGTCGGCGCGGGCCCATCGGGGAACACATGGCCGAGATGGGCGTGACATTGGCCGCAATGGACCTCGGTACGAACCATGCCCATACTGCGGTCACTCGCCTCACCGACAGCGCCGGCCATCACGGGCTCGTAGAAACTGGGCCAGCCCGTTCCCGAGTCGTATTTCGCCTCCGAGCGGAACAGCGCTTGCCCGCAGCATATACAGCGATAGGTCCCCGCCCGCTTGTCATCGACGTAGGCGCCGCTGAAAGGCGCCTCCGTGGCGGCGCGCTGGGTCACCTCGTACTGCTCGGCGGTCAGCCGTGACCGCAACGTCGCATCATCCACACTCATCGCAGGCCTCCCCCTGTGACGCCCGGGCCCATTGGCGCTCGCCGCGACCGCCGCGTCGGGGCTGCCGCGGGGATCCGGCCCGAACGGCGTTGCTCGCCCCTCCTACAGTGACGCTACACTCGCTCGCCGTGCCTTGCGCCCCCGCAATCGGGCGGCAACGCCGCGCTCGCGGGAAACATCAACAGACCCTGGACTGCCTCGGTCGATTCGCTGGGTGGCTACTCATGCTACGACGTCGTGCGCTCCGTGCCAACGCAGCCGCCGTGAGGCCACCGCCATGCTGAGTCGACAGGCCCAAGCGTACCTGTTGGGCGGCACCACGGTGCTGCTGTGGTCGACCGTGGCGAGCGCGTTCAAACTGTCGCTGCGCTTCGTCGATCCGCTGCAGCTCTTGCTCTACGCCAACGCCACGTCGGTGGTCGTATTGAGCGCGATCCTGAGCGTGCGGGGCCGCTGGGGCGTGTTGCGCTCGTATACGCGCGCCGATTGGCTGCGCATGAGCGCCCTGGGCGTGCTCAATCCGTTCCTCTACTACGTCGTGCTCTTCCAGGCCTATGACCTGCTGCCGGCACAACAGGCGCAGCCGCTCAACTACACGTGGGCGATCACGCTGGCGCTGCTATCGGTACCCCTGCTGGGCCAACGCATCGGCCTGCGAAGCTTCGTCGCCCTGGTGGTGAGCTACGTCGGCGTGGTGGTCATCTCGACACGCGGCGATGTCTTTGCCCTGGCGTTCACCAGTGGCACCGGGGTCGCGCTGGCGCTCGGCAGCACCGTCATTTGGGCGCTCTACTGGATCTTCAATACGCGCGATCCGGGCGATCCCGTCGCCGGTCTCCTGGTGAATTTCGTCGCGAGCCTGCCGCTGATCACGGTCACCACCGCTTGGCTCTCCGAGCTCACGGTACCCGCTTGGCAGGGCTTGGCCGGCGCGCTCTACGTCGGCACCTTCGAGATGGGGGTCGCATTCGTGCTCTGGCTGTACGCGCTCAAGCGCTCCAGCACGACCGCCAAGGTGGGCAATCTCATCTTCCTGGCGCCGTTCCTGTCGCTGGTGTTCATCCACTTCCTGGTGGGCGAGACGATCGTCCCCGCGACCTTCGTCGGGCTGGTGTTCATCGTCGCCGGCAATATCGTGCAGCAGTGGCCCCGCAAGCGTCATGCCGCCCCGTAGCGGCGTGCCGGTGGCGCCCGCGCCGTTCCGCCCGGCGCCGCTACTGCGCGGCCCCCACCGCCAGACCCTGTTCGCCTTCACCTGGATGCGGACGCCGCCGCCGGCCTGGACCCCGCAGCGCCTCGAGCTGCCCGACGGCGACTTCGTCGACCTGTGCCATTTCGGTAGCGGCAACGGCACGCGGGTGTGCCTGTTCCACGGGCTCGAGGGGTCGGTCCATTCCCACTACGTCGGCGGGCTGGTGCATGCGCTCGTGGGCAAAGGATTCGTCGTGACGTTCATGCACTTTCGCGGGTGCAGCGGCGTGCCCAACCGGCTGCCCCGGGCCTATCACTCGGGCGACACCGGCGATATCGGGTATCTCATGGGCACGCTCCAGCGGCGCGAGCCCCAGCGCCGTCTCGCAGCGATCGGCTTCTCGCTGGGCGGCAATGCGCTGCTCAAATACCTAGGAGAGCTGGGCGAGCGTGCGCCGCTAGCCGCCGCCGTCGCCGTGTCGGTGCCATTCCAGCTCGATGTCTGCGCCGATCGCATCGACCGCGGCTTCTCGCGTATCTATCAGCACTACCTGGTGGCCCGGATGAAGCGGGCCGTATGGGCCCGCCAGCAACGCATCGGGCGCTTGCCCATCGATGCGGCGGCGCTAGCGCGCGCGCGCAGCTTCCGCGAGTTCGACGAGCTCGTCACCGCACCACTGCACGGCTTCGACGGTGCCCAGGATTACTACGATCGCGCCAGCGCCTACCCCTGGCTGCCCCGGGTGCGCGTGCCGACGCGCTTGATCCAGGCGCTCGACGATCCGTTCGTCGGCCCCGGCCCGGTACCGGGCGGCGACGCCGTAACCGCCGAGACCGAGCGCGACTTCAGCCGCCACGGTGGCCACGTCGGCTTCGTCGCCCGCGACCGTCTCGCCCGCCCCATGCGCTGGCTCGATCGCCGTATCCCGGCCTGGCTCGACCAAGCCCTTGGGAGGCGCTGACCCCGTGCGCGCGCGGCGCGACTGCGCTATGTTGCCCGCTCACCCATTGGAGCGCTCGATGGAAGCCGACACCCGACAGCGCCAGCTCGTCGAGGCCTTGTGCGACCCCGCTCGACTCCCGCCCCCGGCGACCGACGTAGTCCACCACGAGACCCACATCTCGCACGTCGTGCTCGCCGGCGACTACGCCTACAAGATCAAGAAGCCGCTCGATCTGGGCTTCCTCGATTTCTCCACGCTCGACGCCCGGCGCACGTGCTGTGAGGCCGAGATTCGCCTCAACGCCCGCCTGGCCCCCCAGATCTATCTCGACGTACTACCGATTAGCGGCTCGCCCGAGGCGCCCGTGCTCGGCGGTACGGGCGAGCCCATCGAATACGCGGTGCGAATGCGGCGCTTCGACGAGGCCGGCCTGCTGGACCGTCAAGCCGCCCGTGGGCGCTTGGATCGCGGGTTGATCCGGCGCCTGGCGCGCTACGTCGCCGCTTTCCACGAGGGAGCCGATGCGCAGCCACCCGAGGCCTATTATGGCTCGCCGGCGGCGGTGATCGCCCCCGCGCGCGATAATTTCACCCAGATCCGGCCCCACGTGGATCCCGGCCTGAGCGAGCGCCTCGAGGCGCTCGCCCAGTGGACGGAAACCCGCTTCGAGGCCCTGGTCCCCGTATTGGAGCGCCGGCGGGCGCACGCACGTGTGCGCGAGTGTCACGGCGACATGCATCTCGGCAACATCGCGCTGATCGACGGGGCGCCCGCCATATTCGACGGCATCGAATTCAACGCGGCCATGCGCTGGATCGACGTCGCCGCCGACATCGCCTTCCTCGTCATGGACCT
>CAYTWS010000068.1:0-7447 GCA_964442145.1 uncultured Ectothiorhodospiraceae bacterium
ATGCGCTCGTCGCGGATCATGAAGTTGGTCGCCGAGGTGTCCTCGTCGACCAGCAACGTCGACGCGCCGGCCTCCAGCGCCTCTTGCAGCGCGGCGGCCTGGCTGGTCGAGCCCGAGGCCAGATCGGTGGCGAAGGCGGTGGTGGACTTGCCGAACGGCAGATTGTTGATGAACGGCGACAGATCCAGGCCCGTGACCGCCCGGCCGTCCTCGGAGCGGATCTTGGCCGCGCTGGGATCGGCGACGACGCGGTCGCGGCCGTCGCCGGGCACGTGGTCGTAGACCCCGAGCTCGAGCGCGGCGAGCAGCGTCGACTTGCCGTGGAAGCCGCCGCCGACGATCAGCGTGATGCCCGCGGGCACGCCCAGCCCCGAGATCGGTCCCGCGTTCGGGGTGTCGATGGTGTGGCGCAGCGACGCGGGTGCCTCGAAGGCCAGGGCGTCGCGCAGGGGGCGGTCGTCGACCCCGCTGCGCCGCGGTAGCACGGCGCCGTCGGCGACGAAGCCGATGAGGCCGCGCTCGGCCAGGGCCGCGCGCAGCACGGTCTGATCCTCGACCGCGGCGCAGTGGCGGGTGAGGGCGTCGCCGTCGAGCTCGCGGTATTCGCCCGCGCGGCGTACGACCGCGGGCAGGGTCTGGCACAGCAGGCTGCGCGCTTGGCGCCCCAGGATCTTGCGGCCGGCGGCGGGCAGGTGAACGGTGAAGCGCAGCTCGACGCCGGCCTCGGTGAACAGGCAGGCCGTGCGATCGAGCACGGTCTGTGCGCCGGCGTCGATGCCCAGCTCGCGGCTGTCCGCGGCGGCCCGGGCGAATGCCCGGGCTAGATAGTCGCGCGCAGCGCGCCGGCGGGGCGCGCCCGTGAGCGCCGGCTCCGGTAACTGCGCCACTGCCCAGGGGACCACGGCACGCATGCGCGAGGGGGCGGCGAAGGGGTCGGCCTGGACATGGTCGACGTAGAGGGTGAAGCGATCGAAGGCGTGGCGGCCCGCGATGTCGTTGTAGGCCTTGTAGCCGCGGCCGTCGATGCGCTCCAGGGTCTTGCTGAGTTGCTCCATAGCCGCTCCGCCACACGGGCCACGCCGCGGTGGCCGGGGGAAGTGTCAACAGGCCCTAGCATAGCCCCGCCCGCAACCACCCGCACTGTCACGCCGGTACAGCGCCGCGGCGGGCGGGTGTCGTTGCCGTCGGGGGTGGCTGGGGATCGCCTTGCACCCTTATGATCGCGGACTCAGTCTGGCCCAGACGATCGAGGCGTGGCTGCGATGCGTGCCCGAGGCGCCCCGGGATGGGGCGTGACCGGAGGGCACCGGCGCAACCACGGGGCTGGGGGATGGCGAGCAAGAGGGAGACGCGATCGTGGCACCGCAATACTGGATTCTCATCATTGTCGCCGCCGCGCTAGCCGCTGGCATCGTTGGCTTTTTCGCCGGGCGTGCCTCGGCGCCGGGCGAGCGCCGCATCCGCGAGATGGCGCGTGAGCGCGACCAAGCGCGCTCGGAGGCGGAGCAGGTCCGAGGCGAGGTCGCGCGGCACTTCGACGAGAGCGCGCGCATGTTTGGACGCCTGGCGCAGGACTACCGCGCGTTCTTCGAGCACTTCGCCGAAACGGCGCAGAACCTCGGGATGTCGGAGGGCCGGGCGCGGGAGCTGCTGCACCGGGCCGATCCCCGCATCGTCGACGCCACCGGGGTGGCGCCGGGCGAGGATGCCCAGGCGCAGCCGGAGTCAGCGGAAATCGGCGCCGGCGATGCCTCCGAGACCGCGGTAACGCAGCCGCGCGCCGGTGCCGACCTGGACGAGCATGACCCCGAAGGCCCGGATTATGGCGAGGTGGGTGGGCCCGTGTCCCAAGCGTCGGGGCGGCATGGGCCGGCCGGCGAGGACGTCCAGTCGGGCACCGACGCGGGCGAAGCGGGGGACTCGAGCGCCGATCGTGCCAGCGAGCAGGCGAGCGCCGACGAGCCCAAGAGCGAGGCGGAGCGTCAGCGCGGGTCTCGCGGCGAAACCGGCTGAGCGGCTCAGGCGACGATCAACGCCTTGAAGAGGAAGCCGCCGACGATCCCGAGGTTCAATGCCCAGATCGCCGTGAGGAAGCGGGCCAGATTGCCCCACAAGTCGTTGCTCACGTTGCCGGCGCACTGCCACACGGAAGCGAGGATCCAGACGGAATAGGGCAGCATCACGATCGCCGAGGCGATCACGAGAGTCCAAGTGATCCCGGTTTGCTGTAGCGTGAAGATGAAGAGTGCGAACAGGATCCAGCTGCCCACTACGCCCCACAGCCAAAAGACCTTCCAGAGCGGCCCTTCGCCTCGCAGATAGTACAGCACGACGTTGTTGATCATTCCGGTCCTCCTCGGCGTCGATGCACAACCTCGATGCGCGCGTAGCGAACGCGCCGCATCGGGGCGTTCGCCCCGATGCGCTGGCACAGCCCGTCGTGGGGCGAGTATGCGTTAGCGCGGCACCGATTGGCGAGCCTCATAGGGGCCGTTAACGCTATCTGCGTGCGTACGCAAGTAGCATCAGCAGGCCCTACAGGCTTTCACACACCCGCCCGTCGCAGTACGCTTGCACGCCCCTCAAGACGAACGGAGCCCGACCCATGGCCGAAAAGCCGCTACAAGTCCGTCACGCCACCGATGCCGATATCACGACCGTGCTGGGTCGCCCCGACCGTACCCGCGGTGATCTGCATGTCGGCGGCGGTCTTCGCGTCGACGGTGTGGTCCGCGGCAATATCGCCCCGAATGGGAAAGGCTCGACCCTGATCGTCGCCGAGAGTGGCCACGTCGAGGGCGATATCACCGTAACCCGAGCCCGTATCGACGGCCGCGTCACCGGTGGCCTGGACATCGAGGAGCATCTCGACGTCAGCGCGGGCGCGACCATCGAGGGTGACATCCTCTACGGCTCGATGAGCATGGAGGCCGGTGCCTGCATCAACGGCGCGGTGCGCTCACGCCATGCCGGACTGGATGACGACAGCGCCTGAGATCACGGTCACTCCGTGGATTCGAGCCGTAGCCGCCCTTCGCCCTCGAGATATAGCCGGCCGATGACGCGGCCGTTGTCGTCGCCCACGTCGAGCGGGCCATGCTTGCCCAGGCGCCGGACGATGGCGTCGTGGATGCTGTCGACATCGGTCTGGAGATGGGTCGCCGACTGGCCCGCTTGATACGCCAAAAGATCCTCCGCCTGCGCCCAGGTGAGGATGGGGCCGGTGGGCAGACTGGAACTCATGGACCCTCCCGGATGCACCGAGCGGCCCAATCCTGACACCCCGCTCGCGCGTGTGCCACCCATGGGCGCGGGTCGCGGCCGCCCGGCTTGAAACGGGCCGGCCGCGATCCCCACACAACCGATGGATCGGGCCGAACGTCAGGGTATTCCAGAGGAGGTGATGCCTATAACGGAGCTCATGGCCGTGGACCGGTTCGAGCGATTGTTCCGCGAGGCGGCGGGCCTCGACGTCGACAAGAGTGATCTTCGGCGCCTCAACGATTTCGTCAACCAAAAGACCTACGATCTGCTTTGGCTCCTCGCTTTTGGATGCTCGCCAAGGCGCTAAAAGCGTATTTTTCTTGGCGTCTTGGCGAGATCCCCTCAGCGAGGGGCGATCAACCACCGGGCCTGCGATGCCGTGGTGCCTATTGCGCCGAGGGGGCCTCGAGGATGAGGCGGCCGTCGCGCTGGCTGAAAGCGATCTCGCGCAGGAAGGTCATCCCCAACAGGACCGCGTCGCCGCCCATGGCGGGGTTGATGGAGCCGCGCACGTCATCCACGCGCAGGCCGCCGAGCGCGATGCGCTCGATACGCGTGTGATAGGCCTCGGCCGTGCCCGAGGCGGTCACGACCTGGATCTCGGGACCGCGCTCGAGCCCGAGGTCATCGGCGAGCCCGCCCGGGACGGCGACGTGGCTGGCGCCCGTGTCGAGCAGGAAGGTCACGGGCTCGCCGTTGATGCGCCCGGGCGCGCGGTATTGGCCACCGGGGCCGGGCTCGAGCTCGACGCGCTCGGGCCCGTCCGGTCCCGCTGCCAGGCCGCGGTTGGGGTGGCGGCGCTGCTCCAGCAAGCCGTCGAAAAGCCACACCATCAGCGCCAGGAGGACGGCGAATGCCGCGGCTACGGGCGCGATGGCGCGGACACCCTCGGGCAGTGTCATGATCGGCTAGGCCTCGACGGCCGGCTGGCGCGTGCACGCGCGTGCGCTCGCGGTCATTCGGGGCATGGGGTCGGCTCCGTTGGTCGTGCTGCCCTGTGGCCCGTGTACCCGCGCCGCTGGACCGGCGTCAACGCGGTCCCTAGCATGAATGGCTCGCGGTTGCGGTGTGCGGGGAGGTTTTCGTTGCGACGCCGTGTACTGGCCCTGATGGCGGGGCTGCTCGCTTGCGCCGGCGCATCGAGCCCGGCCGGTGCGGTCGCCGTCGAGACGCTCGCCGACGGCCTGGATCACCCCTGGGCCATGGCGTTCCTGCCGGGCGGCGACATGCTGGTGACCGAGCGCTCGGGGGAGCTGCTGCGCCTGGGTCCCGAGGGCGAGCGCAAGGCCCGCCTGGAAGGGGTGCCGCCGGTCGACGCGCGCAACCAGGGCGGGCTGCTCGACGTCGCGCTCCATCCCGATTTCGCCGAGACCCGCTGGGTCTATCTCACCTGGTCGGGTGAGTGCGGTCCCGGCAATGCCACGCACTTGGGCCGCGGCAGACTAACCGATCAGCGCCTCGCCGATTTCGAGGTGTTGTTCGTGGCCGAGCCGTGCGTCGACAGCACCAAGCACTTCGGCTCGCGCATCGTCTTCGGCCGCGCGGGCAAGCTCTGGATGACCGTGGGCGAGCGCGGCGAGCGCGATCGCGCCCAGGACATCAGCGATCACAACGGCTCGGTCCTGCGCCTCGAGCCCGATGGCTCGATCCCGCCGGATAATCCGTTCGTCGGCACCGAGGGCGCCGACGCCATCTACAGCTACGGCCACCGCAATCCCCAGGGTGGCGCGGTCCACCCGGAGACCGGGACGATATGGATCCATGAGCACGGCCCGCGTGGCGGCGACGAGATCAACATCCCGGCCGCCGGGGAGAACTTCGGCTGGCCCAAGACGACCTACGGGCGCGAGTACTGGGGGCCCGAGATCGGCCCCGACGAATTGCCCGGGACAGTCCAGCCCATCCATTACTGGGTGCCGTCGATCGCGCCCTCCGGTATGGCGTTCTACACGGGCGAGCGCTATGGCGATTGGCAGGGTGACCTATTCATCGGCGCGCTCGCGCTCACACACCTGGCCCATCTCGAGCTCGATGGCCGCGAGGTCGTAGCGGAGCGCCAGCTATTGGACGATCGGGGCTGGCGCATCCGTGCGGTCGATCAAGGCCCGAACGGCTACCTCTACCTCTTGACCGACCATGACGATGGCCGCTTGGTACGGCTGCTGCCGGCGGCGCCCGAGTAGGCCGACTGCGCATTCCCCGTGGCAAGACAGACGGGCATCGATGCGTGTCGCTTCCGTGGTGGCGGTGTTTGGGGGGCACCGGCCGCCGCGGTGACGCGGCGCGCCGTCGCCTGACGCCGCCGGCCGGTGGCTCAATCGGGCGCCTCGTCCGCCGGCCGGTGTCTGGCTTCGCGTGCGAGCGCTCGGCGCATGGCGGCGGGGGCGCCCAGCGCGAGCGCGAGCGCGCCCGCCTGGGCCGACGCCATCGTCACCACGATCGGCGCGAGGGTGTCGCCGGCGACCCAGGTCGACACGGCGCTGATCAGCCCGGCACAGGTGAGCTGGGTCGCCCCAAGAACGGCGGCCGCGGTGGCACCGAGCGTGGGGAAGAACTCCAGGACGTTGGCCATGTTGTTGGGCGCGATCGCGCCCATACAGGCCACCGTCACGATGATCGCCGGGGCCACAGCGGCCACCGGCGCCTGCATCATCGCTAGGACGAGCAGTGTAACCACCGCCATGGTCTGCAAGACGATGGCGCCGCGTAGCACGACGCTGGCGTCGTAGTGCAGCAACAGCCGCCGATTGGCCAGATTGATGCCCGCCATGCCCGCGATGTTGGCCGCGAACAGCAGCGAGAAGGCGGTGTTCGAGAGCCCATACCAGGTCTGATAGATGAACGACGCATGGGTGAGGAAGACCAGCATCACACTGAACGCCATCGCCTGGATGCCAACGAAGCGCATGGTCGCGCTCGAGCGGAAGACCGCGGCGTAGTTGGTCACCAGGGTGCGCACCGGTGTGCGGTGACGGGTGCGTGGGGGCAGATGGCGGAACAGGGCACGCTGGAGCAGCAGGGCCAATAGGGCGGCGTAGACCGCCATGGCGGCGAAGATGGCCTGCCAGCTCATGCTCCAGAGCAACAGTGAGCCGATGCCGGGCGCCGCCGCGGGGGCGATGAACATGACCAGCCCGATCAAGCCGAAAAGGCGGGCGGCCTCGTTGCCGCGGCTGCGATCGCGCACGATGGCGGGCACCGACACGCCGCAAAAGGCGCCGCCGAGCCCTTGCACCGCGCGCCAGCCGGTCATCGCGCTCAGGGTTTGCGCCTGCGCGACCATCGCCGCCGCGAGCGCGAAGATCACGAGCCCGGCGAGCAACACCGGGCGCCGCCCATAGCGGTCGGACAAGGGCCCGCCCAGGAGCTGGCCCGCGCCGAAGATCGCGACATAGGCGGCCAGGGTACGCCCGACCGCGGCCGGATCGACCCCCAACTCGGTGGCGATCACGGGGAAGGCGGGCAGATAGGTGTCCAGGGCGAACGGCCCCAGGGCCACCGTCATGCCGAGCAATAGGGCCAAGCGCAAGTGGGACATATGGCTGCGGCGTCCTCATGGCGCGCGCCGTCGCCTTCGGCCGGGCGCGGGTCGAGCGGTTGGGGGTTACGCGTGGTCTCCGCAGCACGCGTGCGGGGCCCGAGCGAGCGGCGGCTAGTGTAGCGCACGGGCCAACTGCGGCGGCCGATGCGGCTGGCCGCGCGGCGCTGCATCGCCTATCGTGGCTGCCTATGTCGACGCCTGCGACCGAAGCCACCCGCCCGTTCGATAGCCTCAACCATGAGCAGCGCCGCGCCGTCGACCACGGTGTCGATGCGCTGGCGCAGGGTGTCGGACCGGGCCCGCTGCTGGTGATCGCGGGCGCGGGCTCGGGCAAGACGCGCACCCTGACCGCGCGCGTGGCGCGCTTGATCGTCGCCGGGGCCGATCCCGAGCGGGTGCTGCTGTTGACCTTCAGCCGCCGCGCGGCCGCCGAGATGACGCGCCGGGCCCAGGCGATCGTCTCCGAGGCGCTGGGCGAGGCCGACGCCACGCGCGCGGCGCTGCCCTGGTCGGGGACCTTCCACGCCCTGGGCCAGCGGCTGCTGCGGCTGCACGCCCACGAGCTCGGCCTCGACCCCGATTTCACCGTGCTCGATCGCTCGGACGCCGAGGATCTCATGGACATGGTGCGCGACGAGCGCG
>CAYTWS010000069.1:0-7439 GCA_964442145.1 uncultured Ectothiorhodospiraceae bacterium
GCTTCCTCGGCGGCACCGCCGCTTTTCCCATCAGCCCGTGGCTATTGGCCGGCGTGCTGCGGGTGCCGGTGGTGCTGGGCTTTACGCTGTACCGCGGGGGCAATCACTACGAGGTCCATATCGAGGAATTCGCCCCCCAGGTCCAGCTCCCGCGCGCCGAGCGCACCGACCGGGCGGGCGAATGGGCGCAAGCGTATGCCGACCGCCTGGCCGTCTACACACGCTATGCCCCCTATAATTGGTTCAACTTCTACGAGTTCTGGGAAACGTGACCGCACTCGCCATCGAAGCCCATACCGTGACCACCGCCCTGGGCCCGGGCAACGACGCCTTGTGGCGCGGCATCCGCGACGGCGTATCCGGCCTGACCCGGTGCGCGCTACCCCACGTCGACCTCGACACATGGGTGGGTGAGGTCCCGGGGTGCATGCAAACCCCGATGCCCGCGGGGCTCGAGCCATGGGATTGCCGTAATAACCGGTTGGCCGAGCTGGGACTGCAGCAGGACGCGTTCCGACAAGCGGTCGCAGCCGCGATCCAGGCCTACGGGGCCGAGCGCGTCGGTTTGTTCCTCGGCACCAGCACCTCCGGCATCGGCGCGACCGAGGCGGCCTACCGCGAGGCCCGAGCGGGCTCACTCCCCGATTGGTTCGTCTACGAGTATACCCACGACTACTTCTCGGTCGGAGGCTATGTGCGCGCGCGCCTGGGGCTCGAGGGCCCGACCTGGGTGATGTCGACCGCCTGCTCGTCCAGCGCCAAGGTGTTCGCCTCCGCCGGTCGCGCGATCGCCACCGGCTTGTGCGACGCCGCCATCGTCGGCGGCATCGACTCGCTTTGCCTGACCACGCTGTACGGCTTCAACTCCCTCCAGCTGGTCTCCGCCGAGCCATGCCGGCCCGCCGACACCGATCGCGACGGCCTGTCGATCGGTGAGGCGGCGGGCTTCGCCCTGGTCCGACCGGCCGCTGGCACTGGCGAGACGCGCCCGCAGGTATTGGGCTGGGGCGAGTCCAGCGACGCCTACCACATGGCCGCCCCGGAGCCGGAGGGCGAAGGCGCCGCGCACGCGATGCAAGAGGCGCTCGAGCATGCGGGGCTGAGCGCCTCGCAGATCGGCTATATCAATCTCCACGGTACCGCGACCCCGGCCAACGATCTGGCCGAGGACCGCGCGGTCACGCGTGTGTTCGGGGATCGGGTGCCGGCGTCGTCGACCAAGGGCTGGACCGGCCACACGCTGGGCGCCGCCGGCATCGTCGAGACGGTGCTCGGGCTGTCGGCGCTCGAGCGCGACTGGTTGCCTCAGAGCCTCAACACCCGGAGCCTCGATCCCCGCATCGAGGCCGATATCGTGCTAACCCCGCGGCATGCGTCGATCGCGCACGTGTGCGTCAACTCCTTCGGCTTCGGCGGGAGCAACTGCACCCTGGTGCTGGGAGGCCCGGCGTGACCAGACTAGCCATCCACGGCATCGGTATCGCGGCGGCGGGATTGCCCGACTGGGCGAGTGCCGCACCCGTGCTACGCGGCGAGCGCGACTACCAGGCCGAGCCCTTCCAATCCGTGCGCACGGGCCTGCTGCCGCGCAACGAGGCCCGCCGGGCCGGCACCAGCGTGCGCCTGGCGTTCCAGGCCGCCGAACAGGCCTGCGCCGGTGCCGATCCCACCGCGCTGGCGAGTGTGTTCGCCTCGAGTGCGGCCGATATCGAGATCGCGGATCGGCTCTGCCGCACGCTGGCCGACCCCGAGGGCGCCGTCTCGCCGACGCAGTTCCACAACTCGGTGCACAACACGGCAGCGGGCTACTGGAGCATCGCCACGGGCTCCAGGCAACCCGCCAGCAGCCTCTCGGGCGGTCGCGACAGCTTCGCCGCCGGTCTCATGGAGGCCTGGGCGATCGCCGCCCACGAGCGGCGCCCGGTGTTGCTCGTGGCCTTCGAGGCCGCTGGCGGCGGCGCGCTCGAGGCGGCCCGCTACGATGTCGTCGATTCGTGCTCCGTCGCCGTCGTGCTCGGCCCACGGACCGACGGCCAACACACCATCCTGGGCCCGATCGAGCGCACCCAAGAGCCCGCCACGACGTTCGCCCACGGCGAGCTCGAGCGCTATCGCCAGTGCAATCCGGCTGCCCGCGCCTTGCCGCTATTGGCGGCCGTCGCGGCGGGCGCGGATGCCCGGGTCACCATCGGGGCGGGCCAAGGGAACGTGGCCGTCGGGCTCGAGTGCCGCCCATGAAACGCGAGCGGATCGAGCACCTCATACCCCACGCGGGGCGCATGTGCCTGCTCGACGAGGCGGTGTCCTGGGATGACGACGCCATCGAGTGCCGCGCGGTAAGCCACCGCGATCCCGACCACCCGTTGCGCCGCCATGGCCGGCTCGCGGCCGTGCACTTGGTCGAGTACGCGGCTCAGGCAGCCGCCCTCCATACGCGCCTGACAGCCGAGCATGGCGGCGGCGGCGCGGGCATGCTCGTCGAGGTTCGCGATCTCGATCTCGCGGTCGAGGCCCTCGACGACCGCTCCGGCGAGCTGCGCATCACCGCCTCCGCCGAGCTCCGCAGCGGCCAAGGCCTGATCTATCGGTTCCGTGCAGGCGACGAAGCGCGCGAGCTGGCGTCGGGCCGGCTCACCATCGCGACGCCGTAACACTCATGCCCATCTGCCGGGGATCGCCCCTATCCCGGGCGACTCAGCGCCACTGGCGGAACACCAGCGAGCTATTGATGCCGCCGAAGGCGAAGTTATTGCTCATCACGTATTCGCAATCGAGCGCGCGCCCGCCCGGCCCGATGATGTGATCGAGCTCGGCGCAGCTGGGATCGATATGGTCGAGATTGACGGTCCCGTGGAACCAACCGCGGTTCATCGACTCGATCACGACCCAAGCCTCCAGTGCCCCGCAGGCACCCAGCGTGTGCCCCGTATAGCTCTTGAAGGCGCTGATGGGGACGGCGCGACCGAACGCGTCGCGCGTGGCGCGGCACTCGGCCGCATCGCCGTGATCGGTGGCGGTCCCATGGGCGCTGACGTAACCGATCGCGTCGGGCGATAGCCCCGCGCTCTCCAGCGCCAGCTCCATGGCCACGCGCATGGTCTCGTGGCTGGGTTGGGTAATGTGGCGCCCATCCGAGTTGGTCCCGTGGCCCACGACCTCCGCGTAGATCGGGGCCCCGCGCGCCCGGGCGTGCTCGAGTTCCTCGAGCACGAGGGTCCCGGCACCCTCGCCGATGACCAGTCCATCACGGTCGCGGTCGAACGGCCGCGGCGAGCGCTCGGGTGTATCATTGGCCGTCGAGGTCGCGTAGAGCGCGTCGAACACGGCCGCTTCCGTGGGCGACAGCACATCGGCGCCGCCGGCGACCATGGCCGTCTGGGCTCCCGATCGGATCGCCTCGAAGGCATAGCCGATCCCCTGGCTGCCCGAGGTACAGGCGCTGCTGGTGGTGTAGACGCGCCCCTGTAGCCCGAAAAACACCCCGATGTTGACCGGGGCCGTGTGGGCCATCATCCGGATGTAGGTGGTCGCATTGATCCCGGCGGTGCTCTGATTGATAAGCATCTGGTTGAATTCGGCCGTCGCGTCCATGCCCCCCGCCGACGAGCCGTAGGCCACCCCGGCGCGGCCGCTGGTCAACAACGGATCGCCGAGCAAGGCCGCGTCGTCGAGCGCAAGCTCGGTCGCGCGCGTGGCCATCACCGCCACCGGCGGCATGCTGCGCGTGGCCTTGCGGCTATAGTGCTGTGGCCGCTCGAAGTCGGTTACGGGCGCACCCAGGCGCGTCAACAACCCCTCGAAGCACGCCCAGTCGTGCATGTAGTGGATCCCGGTGCGCCCGGCCGCCAGCGCCGCCGCGACCGTGGGCCAGTCCTGGCCGACCGGCGATAGCCCGCTCATACCCGTGACGACGACACGCTGCATCACGCCCCCTCGATGCGCGATCCGGACCCGCTGGCCGCGTGCCCCACAGCGCGCCCGTACCGCGCATCCGCGAGCGCGTCGACACGGCTCGGAGCGCTTGGCCTTGGCTGGATTACGGCAACAGTCATCCGGTGTGATCCCGACATCGGTAGGGGGTGGTTTGCCCGCAGACGAACCGCGACCCGCGCGCCGAGCGCCCGTTGGCCTGCGGCTCGGCTACTGGAACGGTCAGATCCCCATGATACCCGTTTTGATCGCGCAAGAATGCCCACGGCAGGCATCGGCGGCTCGCCCGGCAGCGCTGACGGCCCATGCGTACCAGCGCTTCGCCATCTCCCCCGTCGCCGACGCAGCCCACAGGGCCGCTCAGTCGGTATCGGTGCCTTCCAGGTAAGGCCCGATGTCCTCCGGCAGGACCACCTTGATCCGTGTGGACTGGCTCACGCCCTCGCCCTCGACGCGGCCCTCGAATACGCTGATCGCTCCCCTGCCCGCTACGACACGGGTCGCCTGAATGTCCAGCGGGGTCGCCGTCGGGATCCGCCCCGCGCTGCTGGTGAACGAGCGGGTGCCCACCAACAAGCCGGGCTTGATCGAGCGCCCGGCACGCAGCTCGTTGTAGCCCGACCACGCGGCAATGGCTTGCGCCAAGTACTCCAGCCCAAGCCAAGCGGGAACACTGGGCTCGTCGGCCGGGGCGAACAAGCCATCGGCGCGCGCCGCGGTGCGCGCCTGCACCCCTTCCGCGTCGAACGCGACGATCTCGTCGATGAGCACCATGGGCCCGGCGTGGGGCACCAGCTCGGCGACGCTGTAGCCATCATAGCTCATGCTGTGATCCCGTTTCGTCGATCCCGGCCGCGGCCGCTCGTGGGCCATGCGGCAAGTTCGTTCCAGGCCTTCAAGCGTTTGCTTCGCCCGCGCCCGCGGTGCCGGCGGAGGACCCGGGGCAGCCGCCGAGGGCGTGCTCGCGTGGCCGGACCCGCAGTCGATAATTGCGGGCGCGGTCCTCCAGCGTTACCCCCGCCGTCCAAGCCTCGCCCGCGTAATGGACACGCACCCGGGGTCGATCGCGATACATCGCCTGGCGGTAGTCCGGCCCCACCTCGAGCGCCCAAGGCGCCACCCACGCTCGGCGCAACGCACGCGCCGGCCAATGGATGAGCTGGAAATCGGCCAGGATCGAGCGCGGCGTCAAACCGCGTGGAAGCCCCCGCTCGTGCACGACGTCGAGTCCGTTGCGCCGATGGCGCAAGCGCACGATCTCGAGTCCTTGCGGCGAAAGCAGCGAGAGCAACAGCTCACCGTCGCAGACATGGCCGGCGGCGAGGAATCGTCGTGTGCGCTCACCATAGCGCAGCGTCAGGATCCGCTGGAACGACCGATCGGCGACGGCCTCGGGCGACGCCAACGCCCGCTCCGCCGCCGCTCGCTCGGGCCCCGGGCCCCAAGCGGCGCATCCCGGAACGACGACCGCCAAGGCAGCCGCCAGCACGAGGCGTGTCAGATCTTGCGGCATACGCTGGCCAACACACTGAGACGCCGCCGCGTATCGCGAACGTACGGATTGTCCCGGTCCCAGGCATAGCCGGCCAGCACCGCGGTCAGGTTTTGCCGGATCGACTCGTCGCCCTGGGCGCCGAACAGGATGTCTTGGAGGGCGCCGTCGTACCACGCCTCGACGAAATGGCGGAAGGTGTCCACGCCGGCTTGCAGCGGATCGGCATACGCGCGCTGCCAATCGACCGCCTCACCGGTCAGCTCGCAATCCAGGGTCGCCACCGCGAGGCTGGCCGATTTCATGGCGACGGTCACACCCGAGGAGAAGATCGGGTCGAGGAATTCGCCAGCATTGCCGAGAAGGGCGTAGCCCGGCCCCCACAAACGCGTCACGTTCGCGCTATAGCCGGTCATCCTGGCGGTCTCGGTGTCCAACGCCGCCCGAGCCAAGTAGCGCCGAAGGGTCGGCGCTTGATCGATCAGCGCCCACAGCTTGGCCGTTTCGTTGTCACCAGGGGCCGCCTCGATCGCGTCGCTGGGACCGACCACGCCGATCGAGCTGCGCCCATCGGCGAACGGGATCAGCCAGTACCATACGTCGTGGCGTCCCGGATGAACGCAGACCAAGATCTTGGCGCGATCGAAATCGGCATCGGTTATGTGGTCGCTGACATGTGTGAACAGCGCTTGCCGCACCGGGAACGTCGAAGGGCGCTCCAAATCGAGCAAGCGCGGCAGCACGCGGCCTAAGCCACTACCGTCCAGGACGAAGCGGCATGTCCAGCTCTGCTCCGCACCATCGGTCAACCGCCGGGCCATCACCCGGCGCGGCTGGCTCTCGAGGGCGACGTCGACGATCTCGTGGCGGTAGCGCACATCCGCGCCCGCCCGCTCGGCCTCGTCGGCGAGCAACTGATCGAACGCCGAGCGGCGCACCTGGTAGGTCGCGGCGGGGCCTGCGGTCGTTTTGTCGGCGAAGTCGAACACGGCTTGGCGGCCGGCACGCTCGAAAACCGCCCCGTTCTTGTGCTGGAAACCGCATGCCTCGGCCGAGGCATGCACCGCCTCCTCCAAGCCGGCCTCGGCCAGCTGCTCCATGCACTGCGGCAGCAGGCTCTCGCCGATGGCGAACCGGGGGAACTGCGAGCGTTCCAATACCAGCGGGCGATACCCACGTCGGCACAACAGGCTCGCGGCGATCGCCCCCGATGGGCCGGCGCCGATTACCACCACGTCCACGTCAGGTTGCGTGCTTGACTCCATCTTCCTCGGTCCCCGAACCGCCCAACATGAGCGCGAGCACATAGGCGCCGATGAGCCCGGGCAACAGCGTCACCCCGAAGGCACGGATCACCGGGGTCGCCGACAGCACCAGAAGCCCGAACGCCAACGAGGTCGTCGTCGCCGCCATGGTGATCGCCAGCGCGGCCGTCGCGCGGCCCTGCTCGTCCGCCCGGTCGTAGAACAACGCATAGTCGATGCCGACGCCCAGAATGAGCAATAGCGCCATCGTGTTGAACACATTGAACAACGCGCCCGTATAGCCGATCGCAGCGAGGCTGACCAGCACCGCCAAAGCGGGCACGGCCGCGACCCGCAGCCCCCGGCGCACCCCGAGCGCCACCATTAGAACCACCGCCACGATGGTGAGCGCGGCGGTCAAGAGCCCCAGGCTGAACAGGCGGTGCTCGCGCATCGCTTCGTTGACCGTGGCGATGCGGTTGATCCAGTCGACCCCTTCGTGCTCGCTCGCGATCCGCTCGAGCGCGCCGCCCTGGTCGGCTTCGTCGATACCGCCCACCACCACTGGCGCGGCACACGAGGTGGCGCCACAGCCCAGCCACAACGCCTGTCGAACGGCGCCGAGTCGCGACTGCACCGCCTCCGGACGGACGTACGGACCGGGCTCCTGGACCGCTGCCACCTCTTGACGAATCCGCTGCTCGCCGAAGCCCAGGCGGCGCAGATAGCGCTGGTAGTCGCCCTCGGCGACCAGCTCGCGATACAGGCGTTCG
>CAYTWS010000070.1:0-7369 GCA_964442145.1 uncultured Ectothiorhodospiraceae bacterium
CGAGTCGCTGATCGACGGCATCAAGCGCGCCACCGACGTCATGATCGCGGGCAAGATCGCCGTGGTGCTCGGCTACGGCGACGTCGGCAAGGGCTGCGCCCAAGCCCTTCGCGGTATGGGCGCGACCGTGTGGGTCACCGAGATCGACCCCATCTGCGCGCTGCAGGCGGCGATGGAGGGCTATCGCGTGGTCTCGATGGACGAGGTGTGCGACAAGGCCGACATCTTCATCACCGCGACCGGCAACTACAACGTGATCAGCCACGATCACATGGCGGCGATGCGCGATGAGGCGATCGTGTGCAACATCGGTCACTTCGACAACGAGATCGATGTCGCCAGCTTGAAGGGCTACGAGTGGGACAACATCAAGCCCCAAGTCGATCACATCACGTTCCCCGACGGTAAGCGCATCATGCTGCTGGCCGAGGGCCGGCTGGTGAACCTGGGCTGCGCTACGGGCCACCCGAGCTTCGTCATGTCGGCGTCGTTCACCAACCAGGTGATGGCGCAGATCGAGCTCTGGCAGCGGCCCGAGGCATACGACAAAGCGGTCTACGTCCTGCCCAAGCATCTCGATGAGGAGGTCGCTAGCCTGCATCTCACCAAGATCGGGGCGAGCCTGACCGAGCTGACGCCCGAGCAGGCCGACTATATCGGCGTCCCGGTCAACGGCCCGTTCAAGCCGAGCCACTACCGCTACTGAGGCGGTGCCTGGTGGCCGCTGACAAGGGCGCCGGTGTCACACCGGCGCCCCACCCTCGCGGCCGTGAGCCGTCGAAACGGGTCCCCGTTGGTGCAAGTATCCCAACGGTGCGGCTAATCCACCCCGGCCACTCGGTCGCCGACCCGTGCGGGTGAGCACATGAGCAACGATGACCTCGTCCGTCGCGACCTCGACTGCGTCTGGCATCCGTGCACCCAGATGAAGGATCTCGAGCAGATCCCGCCGATCCCGTTTCGCCGGGGCGAGGGGGCCTATCTCGAGGATTTCGACGGCAACCGCTATCTCGACATGATCAGCTCGTGGTGGGTGAACCTGTTCGGCCACGCCCACCCGCACATCAACGCCGCGATCACCGAGCAGCTCGAGCGCGTCGAGCACGTCATGATGGCCGGCTTCACCCACGAGCCCGTCATCCGCCTATCCGAGAGGCTCGTCGACGTCACGCCGGCGGAGCTGACGCGGTGCTTCTACGCCGACAACGGCAGCTCCGGTATCGAGGCCGCGCTCAAGATGAGCTTCCACTACTGGCGTAATTCGGGCGCCGGCGACAAGACCAAGTTCCTGGCGCTCACGAACAGCTACCACGGTGAGACGCTGGGGGCACTGGCAGTCGGCGACGTCGACATCTTCAAGAAGACCTACCGGCCGCTGTTGATGGATGCGGTGATCGTCGACGGCCCCGACTGCTTCCACCGCCCGGAGGGTGTCACCTGGGAGGAGCACGCGCGCGCGATGTTCGCGCACATGGAGGCCGCGCTCGCCGAGCACGCGCACGAGGCCTGTGCGGTGATCGTCGAGCCCTTGGTGCAATGCGCCGGTCAGATGCGCATGTATCACCCGGCCTACCTCGAGCTGTTGCGCGAGGCCTGCGACCGCTATGGGGTCCATCTCATCGCCGACGAGATCGCGACCGGCTTCGGTCGCACGGGGCGGATGTTCGCCTGCGAGCACGCCGGCGTCGTCCCCGACTTCCTGTGTTTGTCGAAGGGCCTTACCGGGGGCTATCTGCCGATGAGCGCGGTCGTGACGACCGAGGACGTCTATCGCGCCTTCTACGACGATTTCGACACGCTCAAGGCCTTCCTGCACTCGCACTCGTATACGGGCAACCCCTTGGCCTGCAGCGCGGCCCTGGCCACGCTGGAGCTCTTCGACGCCGAAGATACGCTGCGCCGCAACGAGGGTTTGGCCGAGGCGATGGGCGCGGCCATGACCGAGGCGTTCGACGGTCACCCGCACATCGGCGACATCCGGCAAACGGGGATGATCGCTGCGGTCGAGATGTGCCAGGACGGCGATCGCGCTCGTCCGTTCCCTTGGCAGCAGCGCCGCGGGCTCAGCGTCTACCGCTATGGCGTCACGCGGGGCTGCCTGCTGCGCCCGCTGGGCAACACGATCTACTTCATGCCGCCGTACGTCATCACCGCGGACGAGCTACGCTACGCCGTCGGCGTAGCCCGTGAGGGCATCGATCGCGCGACGGCCAACGCCTAATGCGGGTGCCGCGCACGTTCGTCGAGGCCAACGTCGCGGTGGGCGATCGCGTTGCCCTGCCGGACGATGTGGCCCACCACTGGCGCCGGGTGCTGCGCTTGCGCGAAGGGGCAGCGGTCCGCCTGTTCAACGGTGCAGCGGGGGACTGGCACGGCCGTTTGGTCGCGCTGGACAAGAAGGCCGTAGCGGTCGATGTCGATGCGTTCGAGCCGCGGGACACCGAGTCGCCCCTCTCGGCGACCCTGATCCAGGGCATCTCGCGCGGCCAGCGCATGGACTACACCTTGGAGAAGGCGGTCGAGCTGGGCGTCGATCGCATCGTGCCCGTCGTGATGGAGCGCAGCCACGGCGCACCCGCCGGCGAGCGCATCCCGCGCAAGGCCCAACATTGGCGCGGGGTCGTACAGGCCGCTGCTGGCCAAGCCGGGCGCACACGGCTACCCGAGCTCGCCGAGCAAACGCCGTTGAAGGAGTGGTTGCGCACCGAGCCGGGTGCGCTTGCGAGCCGGCTCATGCTCGATCCGGAGGGCGAGCTCGGACCGGCGGGCGTCGGTGGCAACGACGCGATCGAGATCATGGCGGGCCCCGAGGGCGGCTTCACCCCCGCGGAGCGGGAGGCCGCACACCGCGCCGGCTTCCGGGGGCTGCGCATGGGCCCGCGCGTGCTGCGCACGGAGACGGCGGCGGTCGCCGCACTCGCCCTCGTCCAGGGCCTCTACGGCGACCTCGGCTGAGCGCCCGGGTCACGCGCTCGTAGGCCCCATGGCGCGCGGTAGCCCGCTGGGCCAGCGTGGGCTCGGGCGCACCCGGGGACTGAGCGTGCGACGCGGTCAGGCGGTGCGACCGGCGTAGCGCGTGAGCTCATGGCCGAGGCGGTCGAAGGCGGGCACGAGGCACTCGCGTTCACTGACCACGGCGCGTGCCGCAACCATCGCGCTCGCATGAGGCGTGCCCTCCGCGGGGCGCAGCCGCTGGGCGTCGACCGTCTCGGTGCGCGGTAGCGCATCGATACGTAGACCGTAGAACGGCGGTGCCCCCTCGCCTTCGAGACCGTACATCACGACGAACCGCCCCGTACGCTCGGGCGCGTCTTCGCGCTCGCCGCAAAGCCGATCGAACGCGATCAACGGGATCTGCGTGCCACGCCACGTGCCCGTGCCCAGCAGCCAATCGGGAGCACCCGGCTGGGGGGTTACGTCCTGCTGGGTCACGATCTCCGCGACGGCCACATTGGGCACGATCAACGGCCGCCCGGCAACGGGCAACACCAGACATTTGATCTCGCGGGCGGGCGACTCGGCCATGGCTTAGGCGCTCTCGGTCCGGCCGAGGAGCGCATTGATCTCGTCCATTAGCTCGCCCTCCTGGTACGGCTTGCCCAGATACTTGTTTACGCCGATGTCGTCGGCACGCTGGCGATGCTTATCACCCGTGCGCGAGGTCACCATGATGATCGGCACGTTCTTGAGGCGCTCGTCGCTGCGCACGTTGCTGGCGACCTCGTAGCCGTCCATGCGCGGCATCTCGATGTCGAGCAGGATGACGTCGGGCACGCTTTGCGCCATCCAAGACATTGCCTCGACACCGTCTTTGGCGGTGGCAACCTCGAGGCCGTTACGGCTCAAGATGCGATGCGAGACCTTACGCATCGTGATCGAGTCGTCGACCACGAGCACTGTCGGTGTGGCTTCGCCAGCCTCGCTCGCCTCCGCCTCGGCCGCCTCCGCCGGCTGCGCCGACTCGGCCTCGGCCGGCGCCGTTGCGGCGACGAACCGACTCTCGGTACGCAACAGGCCACCGACGTCGAGGATCAGCACCACGTTGCCGTCGGCCATGATGGTCGCGCCCGAGATACCCGGCAGCATGTTCAGGGGCGTGCCCAGGGGTTTGACCACCACCTCCCGACGACCCTGGATGCCTTCGACGTGGAGGGCGACCCGGTCGTCACCCGCACGCACCATGATCATGGGGTAGCTGGTCTCGGGCTCGTCCAGCTTCGCCTCCGCCGTGCCCAGCAACGAGCCCAGATGCTGCACGCGGTATTCCGCCTCCGCGTAGGTCAGTGGCTTAGAGGGGTCGATGTAGTACTGTTTCAAATCGGCCGCGGTGACCTGGGTCACGCCCTCGATCGAGGCGATCGGGATGGCGTAGGTGTCGTCGCCCGCCTTGACCAGCACCGCCTGGTTGATCGCCAAGGTCACGGGCAAGCGGATGGTGAAGCGCGTACCCTGGCCCGTGACGGTGCTGATGCCGAGCGTGCCGCCGAGGCGGCGGATTTCCGCGTCGACGACGTCCATGCCGACGCCGCGGCCGGAGATCTGGGTGACCTCATCGGCGGTGGAGAAGCCCGTCTCGAGGATCAGCTTGATCACCTCGTTGTCATCGCGCGCGTCGCCGGCATCGATCAACCCACGCTTGATCGCCTTTTGGCGCACCGCGTCGGGATCGATACCCATGCCATCGTCGCTGATCTCGAGCACCACGTCCGTGCCGCCGCGGTGGAGATCCAGGCTGATCGTGCCCTGTTCCGGTTTACCGGACTGACGCCGCTCGGCCGGCGTCTCGATCCCATGCGAGACGGCGTTGCGCAGCACGTGCTCAAGGGGCGCGATCACACGCTCCTGGATGGAGCGGTCGACTTCGAGCTCGCCGCCGGTCATGGTCATCTGCGCCTTCTTGCCTACCTGGGAGGCCGTCTGGCGCACGACCCGGCTCAGGCGCGCCCGCAGGCCGTCGAAACGCACCATACGTGTCTGCATCAGCCCGTCCTGCAGCTCGGACGACACGCGTGATTGCTGGGTCAGCAACGTTTCCGCGTCGCGCGTGAGGTTCTCCAGGATCTCCTTGATCGAGTCCAGGTCACCGACACTCTCGGCCAGCGAGCGCGACAGCTCCTGGATACGGGTGTAGCGATCGAACTCGAGCGGGTCGAAGTCCTCGCGACGCGGCTGCTCCTCTTGCTCCTTCTCGCCGCTATAGAGGATTTGCGCCTCCGTCTCATCCTCCATTTGGCGCAGTTGCTCGCGCAGGCGGTTGACGGTCTGCTCGAACTCGTTGAGGTTGAAGCGGTATTGGCCCATCTGCTCGCCTAGGCGCGAGTGGTAGATGCTGACCTCACCGGCGTAGTTGACCAGATTGTCGAGCAGATCCGAGCGCACGCGGATCTGCTCAGCCGCGGATTGGCCCGACGTGCCCGGGCCACCTTGCCCCGCCCGCTCGGTGGCCGCATCCCCCTGCGCGCCCTCGGCCGCGGCCCCGGCGCGCTCTTGGGCGGCGCCCTCGTCGGCACCGTCCGCGGGTGCCGCCCCTCGGTGGCTCGTGTCATCCGTATTATCGGCCATCCCATCGGGCGCATGCGTGGAGCCGGAGTCGGCATCGGCGCTGGTCGGCGCCCGGGTCAAGTGCGAGGCGTCGCGTTCTCGCAGGTTCTGGAGATCCTCGACGAGCCAGTCGACACGGGCGATCGGCTGGCGTCCACGTACCTGCTCCAGCAACACGGTCAACGCATCGACGGCCTCTTGCAGTAGATCGAACAGCTCCTCGCTGGTCCCACAGCTGCCCTCTTCGACTGCTTTCACCAGCGACTCGACCTCATGCGTGAGGTCGGCGACCGGCGGGAGATGGGCCATTCGCGCGCCGCCTTTGAGCGTGTGCAGGCTCCGTTGCAGCTCGCCCGTGACGTCGACGTCATCGGGGCGCTCGCGCCAGCGCGCCACACCCTGCTCGCAGGCCTCGACCAATTCGTCGGCCTCTTCCAGGAATACGTCGACGAGCTCGTCACCGCCTTCATCGTAGCTGGCGTCGAGCTCGGCCTGGGCCTTGTCGCGTTCGCCGGTGAGACGCTCGCGAATCGCATCAACCTCGCGCGGTTGATCCGCGTCGCCGCGAAGATGGGCGAGCATCCCGTCGAGCAGGAGCACCGCCTCGCCCAATACACTGACATCGTCGCCACTGAGGTCGGCGCGCGCATCCCGTCGCAGTTTGAGGAGCTCTTCCATGGGCGCGGCAATGGCGGCGATGTCGTCACAGCCAGCCGTTTCGGCGCTGCCGACGAGCGTATGCAGCGCGCGCAGCGCATCCCCGTCCACCGCCTGGGCAGCGCTCGCCGGCTGACCGTCGGCTCCGAGATACGCCGCGCGCAGAACCGACTGGTGGGATTCCGCCTCCTTGGCGAATACGGCCGTCAGGCTCTGCCCCGTTTCCTCCTCGGCCTCGGAGGACGAGTCCGGCGCCGGCGCCTCGCCGGTATTGGCGGCTGTCTCGTTTGCCGCTAGGGCGGCCGGACTCCCCGGCGACTCGCCGGGCGGGCCCGAGGCACCGGTCGCGCTCGCGTCGGCGCCCGGCACTGAGCCGTGGCGCAAGCTTTGGATGCGCTCGCTGAGCTCGTCCTGGCGCGGGACGGGCTGACCCGCGCGGGCCTCGGCCAGCATCGACGAAAATGCGTCGATCGCCTCCTGCAATACGTCGAAGAGCGCCTCGTTACGATCGCATGCGCCCTGATCCACGGCATGGAGCAGCGACTCCAGTTCGTGCGCCAAGCCTCCTAGGTCCTGAAGGTCGGCCATGCGCGCGCCGCCTTTGAGCGTATGCAACGCGCGCTGGAGCGCGGCCGAGGCATCGGCGTCTTCCGGGTTGCTGCGCCAACGCGCGACGGCCTCATCGCAGGTCTCGACGAGCTCGTCGGCTTCTTCGAAGAAACTCGCCACGAGCTCGGCGTCGATCTCGGGCTCGGCGTTTGGCTCCGTGGCCTCGACAGAGGCGGTGCTGCCGGCCATCTCGACGGATCGCTCAGGCGATTCGTCGGCGTCGCCAGGCGTGTCCCCGTCGGCCTCGGCGAACGGCGGGGCTACGCCCTCGATCTCGATGTCGCCGCCGTCGGCGCGCTCGCGCCCGGCGGGGTCGTCCGGGCCCGGCTCGGGGGGGGCGGCAGACGGATCGGCTGATGGTGTAGGGCGGTCGGGGGTCGCGGGCTGGGGTATTGCGTCCGGCAGCGGTGGTGAGTCACCGGCCCCGCAGAGCGCGTGGACGCGCTCGAGCACTTGTTCAGCGGGTAGCAGCGGTTGCAGCGCCCGCACTCGTGTGAGCATGGCGCTCAAAGCGTCAGCGCCATCGCGCAGCACGTCGAACAACGCATCATCGAGGTCACAG
>CAYTWS010000071.1:0-4011 GCA_964442145.1 uncultured Ectothiorhodospiraceae bacterium
AACCTGCAGGTGGCCTACTTCGATCAACAACGCGCCCAGCTCGACGAGAATGCCACGGCGATGGAGAACGTCGCCGGCGGGCAG
The DNA here is from genome assembly GCA_964442145.1 of uncultured Ectothiorhodospiraceae bacterium. Lineage (GTDB taxonomy): Bacteria > Pseudomonadota > Gammaproteobacteria > XJ16 > Halofilaceae > Halofilum. The sequence goes on from CAYTWS010000071.1 coordinate 85, forward strand.
GATTTCGTCACCATCAATGGCGATAACAAGCACGTCATGACGTATCTGCAGGACTTTTTGTTCTCGCCGGGTCGGGCCAGGGCGCCCATCACCAAGCTCTCGGGCGGCGAGCGCAATCGCCTGCTGCTGGCGCGCCTGTTCGCCCAGCCGTCGAACGTGCTGGTGCTCGACGAGCCCACCAACGATCTCGACGTCGAGACCCTGGAGCTGCTCGAGGAGCTCGTCGGCGACTACAAGGGCACGGTGCTTGTGGTCTCGCACGACCGCGAGTTCCTGGACAACATCGTCACCAGTGTCCTCGTGCTCGAGGGCGGCGGTCGCGTCAACGAGTACATCGGGGGCTACACCGACTGGCTCGAGCAAAGCGGGGCCTGGGAGCCGGCGACCGCCAATCCGTCCAAGGGCAAGGCGAAAGAGGCCAAGCCGAAATCGGGCGGGCGCAGGACGCGCGAGGGCGCCAAGCGGCTCAACGCCGACGAGCGCGCCGAGCTGGCGGCGCTGCCCGAGCGCATCGAGACCCTGGAACAGCGCATCGACGAGCTCGGGACCAAGCTGGGCGATCCGGCGGTCTATGGCGACGGGGGCGAGGACGTCGCCACACTCAACGAGCAGCTGCGTACGGCGCAGGCGGAGCTCGACCAAGCATTCGAGCGCTGGGCCGAGCTCGACGCCCGCCAGCAGGCGTGACCCCGACGGCCAGCGGGGCGCGCCCGTCTATGCCACCATGCGGCCATCGGCCGCGCACTCGGTCGAGGGAGGGGGTGATGATCTGGCGATTGCTGCGTGGCCGCAGCGCCAACGACGACGGTGACCAGCTGGGTGCGGTCGCGGGACGCGAGCACTACCACGGCTACGACCTGCTGGCGCGGCCCATACGCGAGGGTGGCCAATGGCGCTTGGCCGGTACGGTCTGCCGCCCCGGCGACGAGGAGGCGGGCACGGGCTACGATTTCGTGCGGGCCGACACCATGGCCGATCAGGACGAGTGCGTGCGCATGTGCCTGGTCAAGGCACGCCAGCTCGTCGATGAGCAGGGCGAGCGCTTGTTCGCCGACCGCTGAGCTCGCCTCCGTGTGCAAGCGCTAAGGTATCCGGGAGCCGGTTCGTGTGGCTGCGTACCTGTTGTGATCTTTCGTTCGAGCTGACGACGCCCACGCCGTTGATCTTGATGCTGCGCCCGCGCAGCGGGCGCGATCAGTGGGTCGCCCACGAGTCGTTCAGCCTCGATCCGATGCCGGCGGTGACCGAGTACACCGATCCCTACGGCAACCTGGGACAGCGGTTGGTGGCGCCGGCCGGGACCTTCCGGATCCGCCATCGCAGCGAGGTGCAAACCAGTGTGGCGCTCGCCGAGGCCCCGGGGGGCGCGTTCGTCGTGCCCCAGCATCTGCCCGACGATGTGCTGCCCTTCCTGCTGCCGAGCCGCTACTGCGAGTCGGAGCAATTCGTCCAGATGGCGGGCGAGATCGTGGGCAATGCGGCGCCCGGCTACGACCAGGTCCTGGCGATCGCCGAGTGGATCCATCGCTACGTCCGGCTCAACCCGGCGTCGCCCCACTTCCAGCAGTCGGCGGCCGATCTCAACCGCAGCCGGGAAGGGGTGTGCCGCGAGTTCGCCCACCTCGGGATGGCGCTTTGTCGTGCCCTGTGCATTCCGGCACGCATGGTGGTGGGGTATCTCCACCGCCTCGAGCCCATGGACATGCACGCCTGGTTCGAGGCCTACGTCGGCGGCGCTTGGTATACCTTCGATCCCACCCAAGCCACGCGGCGTGGCGGGCGCGTGGCGATCGGGCGGGGCCGCGATGCGGTCGACGTAGCGGTCTACAACCAGTTCGGCCCGCCGGCGCGCGCCCGCAGCATGAGCGTCGCGGTGGAGGCCTTGGCCGCGGAGTGATCGCTGGCGCCGCGCGGCTCAAGCGGGTTGCGCACGGGCCCGCTGATCGGTAGCCTCCATAAATGCGACTAATTCGCATTTATGGAGGTGCAATGAAGATGCTGCTGACGCGGACGATCGCCCCTGCGGTCTTGCTGGGCGCGCTGGCCATGCCGGCACAGGCCTGGGCCGAGGAGGTCGATCACTACGAGGGCAAAAAGCCGGAATCGCTGGAAGAGGCGGTTGCGCTGTTCAAGGAGTACAACGCCAAGTTCGAGGCGATCCTGTCGGATCGGCCGCTTTCCGACGAGCAGCTGGCGAAGGTCCATCGCATCAGCTATACGATGGAGAACGCGCTGGGCAAGATGAACAGCGAGATGCTGTCGCTGACGCAGACGTTGGAGAAGATCCACAAGGCGTCGGAGCGGGGCGACACCGAGACCGTTACCGGCCAAGGCCAATCCTATCTATCGACGTCGCGTAAGCTCACCGACTGACGCGCGCTGGCGGCGCCCGCCCCATCGGGCGGCGGGCGCCGGCTCCCTTTATTCCCTACCCGCGTGCTCGAGTACGAGGATGCGATTGTTCGCGGGCATCGTGATCGTCTCGAGGTGGCGCATGCCTCGCGCCCCCGCCGCCTCGGCGACGGCGTCGATGTCGCGGATGCCCCAGCTGGGGTCCCGGGCTCGTAGGTCGGCGTCGAAGCGGGCATTGCTGTCCGCGGTATGCTGGCCCTCGACGCGAAACGGACCGTAGATCAACAAACGACCGCCCGTCGGCAGCAAGCGCGCAGCGCCGCCCATCAGTGCCTCGGTCACCGACCAGGGTGCGATGTGCAGCAGGTTGATGCAGACGATGGCATCGGCCTTTTCGAGGGGCCAGTGGGCGGCGGTCACATCGAGTTCACACGGTGGTTGCAGGTTCGGGAGGCCGGCACGGGCGCGCCAGGCGTGGATCGAGGCCAAAGCGCCGGCGTTGGCGTCGGTGGGCTGCCAGGTCACCCCGGCGAGCCCACGGGCAAAGTGGAGCGCGTGCTCACCCGTGCCCGAGGCGATCTCGAGCACCAGCCCGCGCTCGGGCAATTGCCGCCGTAGCACGCGCAGGATGGGCTCGGCGTTGCGCTGCGCTGCCGGGCTGTGCTGGCGCTCATCGATCGGTGGGGATGTCATGGGTTCGGGGTCGCCGTGCTCCGGTGCGCCCGCGATTATGGCATGCCCCGCGGGCATGGGGCGGGCCCAAGCCGCGGGGCGGGCCAGATATGGCCAATGTGCGTAGAATAGTGCGAACGTCTCTGCAAAAGGCGCAGCCATGAGTATGCCGTCACCCGAGCCGCCGCCCGATCTGTCGCAGCGGCACAGCTTCGAGTACGAGGACTTGGTCGACTGTGGCCACGGCCGGCTGTTCGGTCCCGGCAATGCGCGCTTGCCGGTGGATCAGATGTTGATGTTCGATCGTATCGGGCGGATCGACGCCGATGGCGGTGCCCACGGGCGCGGCCAAGTGGACGCCGAGCTCGCCCTGCGCTCGGATTTGTGGTTCTTCGGTTGCCACTTCCCCCAGGACCCCGTGATGCCCGGTTGCCTGGGGCTCGACGCCCTGTGGCAGCTCCTCGGGTTCTTTCTCGGCTGGAGCGGCGCACCCGGGCGCGGGCGGGCCTTGGGCGTCGGCGAAGTCAAGTTCAGCGGGCAAATCCTGCCCTCGAACGAGCGTGTGCACTATCATCTGGACATCAAGCGTATGATCCGTCGCGGGTTGACGGTCGGCTTCGCCGACGGCCATTTGCAGGTCGACGGTAAGACGATCTACCGCGCACAAGACCTCAAGGTGGGCTTGTTCCTCGATCCCGCGGCAGCCCTCTGAAGCGACGACGGAAGCAGCAGGAGATCCACCCATGCGACGTGTCGTCATTACCGGTGCGGGTATCGTTTCCTGCCTCGGTAACGACCGCGACAGTGTCACGGCGCGCTTGCGCGCCGGGCAGTCCGGTATCCGCTACAAGCAAGCCTACGAAGAGATGGGGCTGCGCAGCCGCATCGCGGGCTGGCCCGATC
>CAYTWS010000071.1:4021-7358 GCA_964442145.1 uncultured Ectothiorhodospiraceae bacterium
GATATCGAGGAGCGCGTGCCCCGGCGGGCGCGGCGTTTCATGGCGGAGGGTGCGGCCTACGCCTATATCGCGATGGAGGATGCCGCCGTCGATGCGGGACTCGATCCGAGTCGCTTGAGCGATCCCCGCATCGGGCTGATCGCGGGATCGGGCGGTGGCTCGACCTCGACGATCATCACCTGTGCCGATACGTTGCGCACCCGCAATGTGCGCAAGATCGGCGCGTTCGCTGTGCCCAAGGCGATGAGCAGCACGACCTCGGCGTGCTTGGCCACGCCGTTCGGCATCCTGGGCGTCAACTACTCGTTGTCCTCGGCCTGCTCGACCAGCGCCCACTGCATCGGCAACGCCATGGAGCAGATCCAGCTGGGTAAGCAGGATGTGGTGTTCGCCGGCGGGGCCGAGGAGGAGCACTGGTCGATGACGATGCTTTTCGACGGCATGGGCGCGCTGTCGTCGAAGTACAACGACACCCCCGAGGTCGCCTCGCGGCCCTACGACGCCCAGCGCGACGGCTTCGTGATCGCCGGCGGCGGCGGCATGGTCGTGGTCGAGGAGCTCGAGCACGCGCGCGCCCGGGGGGCGCCCATCCTGGCCGAGCTGACCGGCTACGGTGCCACCTCGGATGGCTACGACATGGTGGCCCCCAGCGGCGAGGGCGCGGTGCGGTGCATGCGCCAAGCGCTCGAGCAGGCCGGGGCGACGAGCGTGGACTACGTCAACGCCCACGGGACCAGCACGCCGACCGGCGACATCATCGAGCTCGACGCGATCAGCGAGGTCTTCGGCGGCGAGCCACCGCTGGTCTCGGCCACCAAATCGATGACGGGCCACTCGCTGGGCGCCGCCGGGGTCCAGGAGACGATCTACTCGCTGTTCATGCTGGAGCAGGATTTCGTTGCCCCGACGATCAACGTCAACGAGCCCGACCCCGAGCTCGGCGACCGCCCCGTGGTCACGCAGACGCGCGAGCGGGCCGGTCTGGCCTCGGTGCTGACCAACAGCTTCGGCTTCGGCGGCACCAACGCCTCGCTGCTGTTCCACCGCTACACCGGGTGAGGGTCGGGCAACCGGGAGCGTGCCAGTGCTGATCGCCGTGCGCTCGAGCCTGTTCTACATCGGTCTGGGCGCGATCACGCCGGTCTTCGCCCTACTGGTGATCGCGGCCTGGCCTTTGCCCTACGGTGTCCGCGAGGACATCGCGCGGGTCTGGTGTCGGGCCACGCTGGCGTGGTTGCGGCTGACCTGCGGCATTCGTCATCGGGTCGAAGGCCGCGAGCACCTGCCGCGGAGCACGGCCGTGATTCTTTCGAAGCATCAATCCGCCTGGGACACGATCGCCTTCCGGACCATCTTCCCCGCGCGGCTGTCTTGGGTGATCAAGAGCTCGCTGTTCCGCATCCCCTTCTACGGCTGGTCGCTCAAGGCGCTCGAAGAGATCGGTATCGACCGCGGGTCGAGCCGGGAGGCGCTACGCCAGGTGCAGGAGCGTGGCCGTGCCCACCTCGACACGGGCCGCTGGGTCGTGATTTTCCCCGAGGGCACCCGGATGCGCCCCGGTGAGGCCGGGCGCTACCAGCAAAGCGGGGCCAAGCTGGCATGCGACGCGGGCGCGTTCGTCGTCCCGGTCGCGCTCGACTCGGGCCACTGCTGGCCCACCGACGACTGGCGCAAATATCCCGGCACCATTACCGTGTCGATCGGCCCAGCCACCGCCACCGAGGGATGCAAACCCGGCGAGGTCCATCGCGCCGCGCGCGATTGGATCGAGGCCGAGTGCCAGGCGCTGGAGCAGCGCCACAGCGCGGTGCCCGAGGCGGCCTGAGCCGGGCGCTACGGCTCGCGCTCGACGACGAACAGCCCGGCGCGCACGTGGTTCATGTCGATCACTCGCACATGGCGCAGTGTCCAACCGTCGGCCTGCACCAGCGCCTTGTTGAAGGCACCCCGTTTCCCCACGAGCACCCCGAGGCGCCCACCGGGGCGCAAAACCTTCGCGGCCGCCGTCAACAACACCCGATAGAACCGGGTGAAATGGATGCCGCGGCCCATGCGACGGCCGTAGGGCGGATTCGTCACGATGAGATCGAACGACGCGGGGGCGTAGCGATCGCCGAGCTCGCGCGCGTCGAAGCGGTCGAGGTGTGCGCGTGTGCGCATGCCGGCGGCCTCGAGGTTGGTGCCGGCACCTTCGACGCACTCGGCGCTGATGTCCGCGCCGTGCAACGACGCTTGTGGGTAGAGGCTCCCGCTCTCGAGTAGCAGGGTGCCGGTCCCGCAGAACGGGTCGAGGATGCGTGCGGGCTCGTCCTCGCCCGCGGCCAGACGCGTCAGGGCGTAGGCGACCGGCGGTTTGAGCGCCACACGGCGGTTGAAGCGCCGCTCGAAGCGCAGGCCCAGCGGGCGATCGGACCAGCGCAGGCCGATGACGTATCGATCGTAGACGATGTCGAGGCAGACATTGGCACGGTAGCCGCGCAAATCGACCGGCGCGCCCGTGGCCGCTCGCAGGGCGGCTCCCGCGGCCACCTGGACATCGTAGCTGGAGAACGGGTGGTCGCCATGGCGGTCCGCGGTGACTCGGAAAGGCGTGCTCGGGCCCATCTCGGGCCAGTCGTGCTCGCGGATCCGCTCGTCGAGATACGCCAGCGGTGCCTCCGCGGGGAGCCGGCCCATCTCGACGTGGCGCAACGTGTGGTGGATCGAGCGCAGCGCCAGCGCGACCGGGCGTAGCTGGTCCTCGGTGGCGGCGATGTCGACCCGGACCCGGCCGGCGACGCCCGCCTCGGGCCACGCCAGCGCCCGCTCGGGCAGACCGGCCGCGCGCGCGCGCTCGGCGAGCTCGGCCGCCGCCACGTCCTCGAGCCCGGGCGTGGTGGTGAGCATGATGCGGGTGAGCGGCTGCGGCACGGGGCGTAGCTCCTGGGTGCGGGCGGGATTCGGTGGTGACCAGCGGTGTCGTGGCCGGTGACGGCCGGGCGATGATACAGCGCGATCACCCGCGCCGGGCAGGCCTGCGGCCGTTGCCCACGGGGCGCCTGCCACCGACGCGCACGGCTCGCCCTCGACAGCGATTCAAGGGGCCTCGGTGTGTACCGCCCAGTCAGCGATATCGCCCGCCCGTTGGTAGAGGTAGTCGGTCGCGCCGCGGCGATCGTAGAAACGCGGCCGTGGGATTCTTGCCGCCAGCAGCGCCGACTGCCAGCGGTTGAGCTCGTGCGGTGGTCGATCGGCGTAGTGCCGCGCCGCTACCCCGACCCCGAAGCGGCCGTCACCCCATTCGATGACGTTGAGATAAAGCTCGAGGATCCGGCGCTTGGACAGGACGGCCTCGAGC
>CAYTWS010000072.1:0-7344 GCA_964442145.1 uncultured Ectothiorhodospiraceae bacterium
CGTTCGCCGAGGCCAGCGGGCCCACGCCGACAATGATGAAGACCTTCTCGTGGAGCCCAAGATCGCGCACGCGCTGCATGAAGCGCTTGAGCATCTCGATGTCGAAGCAGTATTGCGTCTGGACGAACTGCGCCCCCGCTGCGATCTTCTTGGCCAAACGCTCGGGGCGGAACTCGTAGGGCGGTGCGAATGGATTCGACGCCGCTCCGATGAACAGCTTCGGCGACGCGCTGAGATTGCGCCCGCTGAGCAACCGCCCCTCGTCGCGCATCGTGCGCACGGTCTCCAGCAGCGACATGCAGTCGAGGTCGAACACGGGCTTGGCCTCGGGCTGATCGCCCGCCTGGACGCCGTCGCCCGTCAAGCAGAGCACGTTGGCCACGCCCATGGCGGCGGCGCCGAGCACGTCGCCCTGGATCGCCATGCGGTTCTTGTCGCGGCAGGAGATCTGCATGATCGTGGAATAGCCCTCGCGCGTGAGCAGCGAGCACACGCCGGTCGAGGACATGTGGCAGTTGGCGCCCGAGCCATCGGTGGCGTTGATGGCATCGGCATAGCCATCGAAGATGCGCGAGCGCAGATAGACCTCGTTCGGGTCGGCCGAATCCGGCGGGGCGATCTCGGCCGTCACGGCAAAACGCCCCGCCCGCAGGACCCGCTCGAGCCGCCCGGGCGAGGTATGGCCCGGGAGGATGGGTAGCTGGAAGCCGGGAACGGGCTCGTCGTCGAATCTCATGCCGCGCCTCCGCGCTTACCTCGGTCGCTCGTCGAGCGTCGCTGTAAACGCTTCTCCTCGGTCTTGAGACGAACCACGCGAAGCCACGACGATTTCCCCTGCAGTGTGAGGTCCACGGGATGATCGACGATCTGGATGGTGGAGCCCGCTTTCATCCGCCGCGATCCTTCCCAGGCGTCCACCCAGACGCAGCGCATGTCCGGCTTGACCTCGCACATGCCGTTCGAGCGGACACCGCCGCAGGGGCCGTTGCGCAACTGCTTGGGGCAGTTCATGGGGCACGACATTCCGGTGCGCGACAGGGCGCACTGGCCGCACATCTGGCAGTCGAACAGAAAGCCTTTGCCCTTTTCCTCGAGCCAAGCGACCGGTTTCTCGAGGCGGTTGTAACCGATGCGTCGGATCACCGGCTCGAGCCATAGCAAAACCCGCTCGAACCCGTTGTAGAAGATCTCGAAACCCCGTGCGTGGCGAACGGCCCACCGACGGACTGCGTACATGGTCAGCCTCCGATTGATCGGTTTCCCGCCTCGTATCGGCCCGTTAGCGCTCCAAGGCGCTGCTCGGGCCAGGCGACAGCACGCGATCGCACGCCAACGGCGGCGCAATCGCTCATACGCTACATGGCGCGCACTTGCACGACTAGGCATCCCCTTTGCCTGCGCCCATCCAAAGGCTGCGGGTGCACAAGGCGCCTACGAGATCGACAGCCCGCCGAGCGTGCGGGCCGGGATCGGGGTACACAGACGAACGCAGTCACTGCCATGAGCCCCCATCCACACCGCCGCGGGCGCCGCCGTTGCGTCGGCAGGGCTCGACCACTTGCGCGGCGATGCCGGCCTGCACCGTCGCGCCCGAGTGATCCGCCCGAGCACTGCGTGGTGACACTAGGCAGGCACTGCCCCACCTGCTGACTCGTCCACGACGCGCGATTGCCTTCCAACGACAATTCAATGACAACCCGATACCGTGACAGTCGCCAGCCCCCTTCAGCAGCCGGTCCTCAGCTCGGCGCTGCAACCGCCGCGCGGGCGCAGGCGAAATCACGCCCGACGCACGCGAGTCGACGCCCCTCCCACAAGCGCCCTTATGGGCCCATCAGCGAAAATCGCTGAATTACGCGCCGTAACACGGCACCATGGGGCGTCCCGACTGCCACCATGGCCGCGGAGGCCACGATCGATGCCACTCGGCCTGCTCAAGCAGGGCTTGCGCCGTCACTACCAGCCGCAACCGCTACTGCCCAAGCGCGCCCCTCTCAAGTCCAGCTATGACGTCGTCATCATCGGCGCCGGCGGCCACGGCTTGGCGACGGCGTATTATCTGGCCAAGCAATACGGCATCACCGATGTCGCCGTCCTCGACAAGGGCTATCTAGCGGGCGGTAACACGGCGCGCAACACCGCGATCGTGCGCTCGAACTACCTGACCCCGGAAGGCGTCGCCTTCTACGACGAGTCCATGAAGCTCTGGAGCGGGCTGTCGAACGAGTTCGACTTCAACGTCCAGCTGTCGAATCGCGGCCACATCACGCTGGCCCACGCCGACTCGACCCTGCGGACGATGCGCTGGCGCGCCGAGGTCAACAAGCACCTCGGCGTCGACTCCGATATCATCGGCCCCGACGATATCGCGCGTCTGTGCCCCCAGCTCGATCTGTCGGCGGATGCGCGCTGGCCCATCCTGGGCGCGCTGTACCACCCGCCGGGCTCGACCGCGCGCCACGACGCGGTAGCGTGGGGCTATGCCCACGGCGCTGCCAAGCGCGGCGTGGAGATCCACCAGCACACCGAGGTAACTGGGCTCGAGCGCACCGGTGACCGCATCACCGCCGTCGACACGGACCGCGGGCGCATCGGCTGCGGCCGCGTGTTGCAGGCCGTGGCCGGGGCCTCGACGCTGCTCGGCGACATGGCCGGGCTGCGCCTGCCCATCCAGACGGTGCCCCTGCAGGCCGGGGTGTCGATCCCCATGATGCCGTTTTTGGATCCGATCATCGTCTCGGGCACCCTGCACACCTACGTATGGCAAACCGCTCGCGGCGAGCTCGTGCTGGGCGGCTCGAGCGATCCGTATCCGGGCTATCTCACCCGCTCCACCCTGGATTTCAAAGAGGGGCTCATCGCGCACCTGCTCGAGCTCTTCCCCTTCCTGGGCGAGGTGCGCCTGAATCGCCAGTGGGCGGGCATGACCGATATGACGCCCGACTTCTCGCCCATCATGGGCAAAACGCACCTCGACATCTACTACATCGATGCCGGCGGGGGCAGTTGGGGCTTCAAGGCCACGCCGGTATGCGGCAAGCGTATGGCCGAGACGGTCGCCACCGATCGCGTGCCCGAGGTACTCTCGGCGTTCGACATCGAGCGCTTCAGCCGGTTCGACCAGGTGGGCGAGCGCGGCGCCGCTTCGGTGGGCCACTAAGGGCCCAACCTCGCCTCGCCGACGGATATGACCAAGGTGGATCGTCCATGAAGCTGATGTATTGCCCCCTCAACGGCTGGCGCAACATCGGGGAATTCGTCTACGGCGGCGAAGTGACACCCGCGCCGGCCCACGACGCGCCCACCACGGAGTGGGCCGACTGGGTGTTCATGGAGAACAACACCGCCGGCGTGGTGCGCGAGTGGTGGCTCCATGTCCCCTCGAGCTACTGGTTCATCGCCGAGCGCGACACCGCGCGCGACGAGCTCCTCGATGCCTACCCGGCCGATCGGGTCTTCAGCGAGCGCGTCGTCATCGACCATCGAGGTAACACGGCATGAGCGCACGGCTACCACAGCCCTGGGGTCAGCTCATCGACCGCGAGCATCCGCTGGGCTTCCGATTCGAGGGCGAACGGGTCGTCGGCTATGCCGGCGACACGGTGAGCTCGGCGCTGCTGGGCAACGGCCAGTGGCTCCAGGGGCGCTCGCTCAAGTGCCACCGGCCCAGAGGGCCCTTCACCCTCAACGGCGACGATGCCAATAGCTTGGTGCAACTGCCCGAGGAGCCCAACGTGCCCGCCGAGCACGTCGCCGCAACGGACGGCTTGCGCGTCCAGGGCCAACACTACAGCGGCAGCCTCAAGCGCGACCGCGCACGCATCACCGAGCGCCTCGCCCGCTTTCTCTTCGTCGGATTCTACTACCGCGCGTTCCATTGGCCTCGCGGTATGTGGAATTTCTGGGAACGCTTCATCCGCCGCGCGGCCGGCCTGGGGCGAGTCGACACCCGGGCCCCGCACCGCTATTACGACAAGGCCTTCGATTTCTGCGATGTAGCGGTCATCGGTGGCGGGCCGGCGGGCCTGGCCGCCGCGCTCGCAGCGGCCGACGAGGGCGCCGACACCATCCTGGTCGAGCGCGACGCGACCCTGGGCGGGGCGCTCAATTACGCACGCTTCGACGGCCCCGGAACGGCAGCGCAGCGCGAGCACGACCAGCTGGTCCCCCGTGTGCGCGACCATGCCAATATCCGCATTCGGACGGAGACGACCTGCACGGGCCGCTTCGGGGACAACCTACTCGCCCTCGTCCATGGGCAGCGCCTGACCAAGCTGCGCGCGGGCCAGGTCGTGGTCGCCACGGGGGGCATACCGCAACCCGCGGTCTTCCGCTACAACGATCTGCCCGGCATCTGCTCGGGCAGCGGCGCGCTCCGGTTGATGCATCGCTTCGGCGTGCGTCCCGGGCGCCGCGCCGTGTGTGTCACGAGCAACGCCGATGGCTACGGGGTCGCGCTGTCGCTGGCCGATGCGGGTGTCGAGGTCGCCGCCATCGTCGACACCCGCCACCATCCCGAGCTGGATCCGCGCGTGAACGCGGTCCACTCCAAGGGCATTGCCGTGCATCCCGGCTCGGCCATCATGCACGCGGTCGAGCGCAACCAGCACGTCGCGGGCGTGCGCGTGGTTCGCCGCGAGCGCTCGGGCCAGCCCGGCGCGCCCGGGATCGATTTCGAGTGCGATGTCGTCACCATCGACGTGGGCGAGACGCCCGCGGTCTCGCTGGTCGCCCACGCCGGCGCGGATGTCTCCTACAGCACCGCGAGTGCGGGCCTGACCGTGCGCTCGCTTCCCCACGGGATGCACATCGCGGGCTCGGTCGCCGGACCCGCCAGCCTAGCCACTGCCCGCAATGAGGGCGATAGCGCGGGCCGTGCGGCGGCGGCGGGCCGCGCCGGGGCGCTCCCCGACCCGGGCGAGCGCGATGGCCCCTCCAACGACCCCTGGCCCATCTTCGAGCACCCGCAAGGCAAGGAGTTCGTCGATTTCGACGAGGACTTGACCGTTGCCGACTTGCGCAACGCGGTCAGCGAAGGCTTCGACTCGATCGAGCTGGTCAAGCGCTTCTCCACCGTGGGCATGGGTCCGAGCCAGGGCCGCACCGCGCACGTCAACGCGGTCCGGATCGTCGCCGACGCCCTGGGCCAGCCGGTCGAGGGCGCACGCGCCTCGACCAATCGGCCGCCGGCGACACCGGAGAAGTTCGGCCACCTCGCGGGCCGCGGCTTCGATCCGGTGCGCTACACGCCGATCCACCGGCGCCATCTCGCCGCGGGCGCCCAAATGATGGTCGCGGGGCAGTGGTGGCGGCCGGCGTATTACGGCACCGACCGCGCTGGGTCGATGCGCGCCGAGGTGCGTGCGGTGCGCGACAACGTCGGCCTCATCGATGTCTCGACGCTCGGCGGGATCGAGGTCCGTGGCCCGGATGCGGCCGAGCTCATGAACCGGATGTACACCTTCGCCTACCGCAAGCAACCGACCGGACGCACGCGCTATCTCCTGATGACCGACGACACCGGGTCCGTGGTCGACGACGGTGTCGCCGCGCGATTCGCCGAGGACCACTTCTACGTAACCGCGACCACCGGCGGTGTCGAGAACGTCTACCGGCGCATGCTGTGGTGGAACGCGCAGTGGTGCCTCGACGTCGATCTGGCCAATGTGACGGCCGCCTATGCCGGCATCAACATCGCCGGGCCCAACGCTCGTCGTGTCGTCGAAGCGCTGGAGAGCGACATCGACTTCTCGGCCGAGGCGTTTCCCCACCTGGAAGCACGCACCGGGCATCTGGCGGGCATCCCCGTGCGCGCCCTGCGTGTCGGCTTCGTCGGTGAGCTCGGCTACGAGCTGCACTTCCCCACCGGCTACGGCGAGGCCCTTTGGGATCGGCTCGTCGAGGCGGGCCGTGTCTTCGACATCCAGCCCTTCGGGGTCGAGGCCCAGCGCACACTCCGGCTCGAGAAGGGCCATATCCTCGTGGGCCAGGACACGGACAACCTGACCCACCCGAGCGAGGCCGGCATGGGCTGGGCCGTGCAGCGGCGTAAACCGTTCCATGTCGGCGCGCCCGCGATCGCCGCGCGCGAGCAACACCCCCCCGTGCGCCGCTTGGTCGGCTTCCAGCTCCCAGCCGAGACGGATCCATTGCCCGAGGAGAGCCATCTCGTGGTGGAAGACGACCGAATCGCCGGCCGTGTGACCTCGATCGCCTGGTCGCCCACGCTGGGCCGGCCCATCGGCCTGGCGTTCGTCGGGCCCGAACGCGCCGACCCCGGCACGGCGTTCACCATCAAGGCGCAGGGTGGCCGCTTCGTCGAGGCCGAGGTCGTGTCCACGCCGTTCGTCGATCCCGACAACCAGCGCGCGCATCAGTAGGAGCGAGCACCCCATGGCCGTCGACCCACAGCAGTACCTACGCCGCAGCCCGGTGTATCCACGCCTCCAGACCGCGGGGGCGCGATTCGTCGAGATCGCCGACACCCTGGTCGCCAGCGCCTACCCCGACACGTCGCCGCCGCGGCTCGGGCTCGCCGACCTGTCACCGCTGCCGCGCACCGGGGTGAAAGGCCCGCACGCCTGGTCCTGGCTGCACGAGCAGGGCTGGCCGGTGCCCGAGCGCAACAACGCCGCGCTCGCCGCCGCCGAGGGTGATTACGTCCTGCGCCTCAGCGACCGCGAGGCGCTCCTAGCGGCCAATCCAGTCGGCACGGGCGATGCTATTGGCCGCCTCGAGACCGCGATCCCCGGCAACGGCGCCTGGCACGCACCGCGGCGCGATAGCCACTGCGCGTTCCTGCTGCGCGGCGACGATGCCGTCGCCTGCCTGGCCAAGGTGTGCGGCATCGATTGCCGGCCGCAACACCTGCCGCAAGGCACGCTCGCGCAAACGTCGGTGGCCCGGCTCAACAGCGTCGTTTGCCGGATTCCGCTGGACGAGACACCGTCATTCCTCATCCTGGCCGACACCGCCGCGGCCATCTGGTTCTGGGACAACCTGCTCGATGCGATGGACGAGTTCGGCGGCGGGCCGCTAGGCGTCGACGAGATCGGTTGACCGCCGCCCCTCACGCCCGGCCCCTCGGGTCACCGGTCCGAGCCGACGTAGCGGGCGTTCACCCCGCGGAGCATGCAGCGCCCCCCGGCTCCCTCTTCCCGCTCTACGCGGTGGCAACGCCGCGGCGCTCGCCGTCGGCCCGTGTCGCCGGACCCCGGGAGCGCGGAAGCGCGGAGGCGATGGGAGCACCTCGCTCTGCCCGCCTTGGCTGGCGCCAAGGCGGGCCTACCGGCGCTCGTCCATCGCATGGCAAGCCGATCCCCCGTTTGGCTCGCCGAGCCTCGC
>CAYTWS010000073.1:0-4096 GCA_964442145.1 uncultured Ectothiorhodospiraceae bacterium
AGCTTGTTGCCGCAATCGAAGCGTGTGCCCTCGAACTCCCACGCGAGCACTCGCTGTTCGGCCAACAGCTTGGCGATGGCGTCGGTGAGCTGGATCTCGCCTCCGGCGCCCCGCCCCGTCGTCGCCAACAGATCGAAGATGCGCGGTGTCAGGATATAGCGCCCCACCACGGAGAGATTCGACGGGGCTTGGTCGGCGGGCGGCTTCTCCACAATCCCGCTCAAGCTCGACAGCCCGGGGGCCACGTCCGTGCTGTCGACGATGCCGTAGTTGTGCGTCTGGTCGGGCGGTACCCGCTCGACACCGAGCACGGAGCATTGATTGTCCCGATAGACATCGACCATCTGGCGCATCGACGTGCGCCCCGCGGTGTGGATGAGGTCATCGGCCAAGATCACCCCGAACGGCTCGTCGGCGACGACGGGCCGGGCACACGCGACGGCATGACCCAGGCCGAGCGCCTGCGACTGGCGCAGATAGACACAATCGACGCCCTGGGGCAGGACATTACGCACCTCGGCCAGCAGCTTGTCCTTGCCCTTGGCCTCAAGCTCCATCTCGAGCTCGTACGCCTTGTCGAAGTGATCCGGGATCGAGCGCTTGTGCCGCCCCGTGACGAACACCAGCACCTCGGCGCCCGCCTCGACCGCTTCCTCGGCCGCGTACTGGATCAGCGGCTTGTCCACGATGGGCAGCATCTCCTTGGGATTGGCCTTGGTCGCGGGCAGGAACCGGGTGCCCATGCCGGCGACGGGGAACACGACCTTGCGCACGGACTGCATCGACAACTCCTTGAATGACAAAACCCTGGCCTTACCGCGGCGCTGGCAAGCACGCGCTCATGCCCCCATAATACCGAGGCCGTAGCGCCCCAACAGCGGCGCCAATTCGTCAACCCGAACCGGAGCGCCTGATCCGATGACGTACGTAGTGACCGAGAGTTGCATCAAGTGCAAGTACACCGACTGTGTGGAGGTGTGCCCGGTCGACTGCTTCCACGAAGGCCCCAACTTCCTCGTAATCGATCCCGAGGAGTGCATCGATTGCACGCTCTGTGAGCCCGAGTGCCCGGTCGATGCCATCTATTCCGAGGACGAGCTACCCAAGGAGCTCGAGCATTACCTCGAGATCAACGAGCGCCTCGCCCAGAAATGGCCCGTCATCACGGTCAAAAAGGAAGCCCCGGCCGACGCCGAGGAATGGGAGGACGTGCCGGACAAGCTTCAATACCTGGAGGAGTAGCCCGCACGCCGGGCACTGCTCGCCGGGCCCGGCTGCCCCGTTCACTCGAGCGCGTAGACCGTGCCCAGATCCGCGGCGAAGAATACGGCCCCATCGGCGACCGTCGGCGTGGCATAGATCGGCGAGGCGGCCTCGAAGCGCCAGCGCTCGCTGCCGTCGTCGCGCTCGAGCCCGTAGAGATACCCATCGGTACTGCCGACATATACGCTGTCGGGCGCGACCGCCGGCGACGAGTACACCTTGTCGCCGGTGCGGTGCTCCCACTGCTTCGCCCCCGTCTTGCGCGCGACCGAGTAGACGTAGCCGTCGGTGCTACCAAAGATCACGGCATTTGGGGTCAGGCCCGCCGAGGCGAATACACGATTACCCGAGCGGAAGCGCCAGATCCGGTCTCCGGTGGCGGCATCGAGCAGGTACATGCTCTTGTCGTAGCTGCCCACGGCGACGACCTCGCCGTCGACCGCCGGACTGGCGAACACGGGCCCATCGGTGGCGTACTCCCATACGGCGTTGCCGTCGTCCTTGCCCACCGCGTAGACGCTGCCGTCCAGGCTGCCGAAATACACCCGGCCATGGGCCACTGATGGCGACGAATACACCCGGTCGTCGGTGGCGAAATGCCACACCTTGTCGCCCGAAGCCCGATCGAGGGCGTAGACGCGCCCGTCGGCGCTGCCGAAATACACCCGCTCGGCGGTCACCGTGGGCGCGGAATAGACGCGGCCCTCGGTATCGAAGGTCCACTGGACGCTGCCGTCGGCGGCGTCGACGGCGCGCACCTTGCTGTCCCAGCTGCCGAAGTACACGGTGCCGTCGGCATAGGCCGCGGGCGCCTCGACATTGCCGTCGACCTGGATCTGCCAGTTGATCTCGCCCGTCTCGGTATCGAGGGCGTAGAGCCGGCCCTCGTTGGTGCCGAAGAAGACCTGCCCCGCGCCCACGATCGGCGAGGCATACGAGCGCTCGCTCAACGCCTGGGACCAGCGCGGCGGCTCGGGCTCGGTCACCTCGACGCGGCCGTGGCGGCCGTCGTGCTCGGGCCCGCCGCGGAACATCGCCCGATCGCCGCCGGTCGTCGCGCAGCCGCCGAGCAACGCGAGAACGAGCGCCAATGCGCCAGTGGTGTACGTCCGTCGTAGCCTCATGTGCGCACGCTGCCTTTGTCTTAGTTCACCGATGTAGGCGGCGAATATACATGTTCGCCCGCGGTGGCAAAAGCGATCGGACCGGCGTATCAGGAAGATACCTCGCGAAGTGCGACTCTTCCATGAACCCCGCACAGTAGCTCATAGCCGATCGTACCGGCCCAGTCGGCGACCTCCTCGACCGGGACACGGGGCCCCCAGAGCTCGACACGATCCCCTACTTCGGCCTCCGGTACGCCGCGTAGATCCAGGGTGATCTTG
Source organism: uncultured Ectothiorhodospiraceae bacterium (assembly GCA_964442145.1). GTDB lineage: Bacteria > Pseudomonadota > Gammaproteobacteria > XJ16 > Halofilaceae > Halofilum. The sequence goes on from CAYTWS010000073.1 coordinate 2,649, forward strand.
TCCATCGACACCCGCCCGGCCATCGGGACCCGTGTGCCACGGATGGCCACCGGCGTGCCGTTGGCGGCGTGGCGGGGATAGCCGTCACCGTAGCCGATCGCGGCGACACCGACGCGCATCGGCTCGGGACAGGTGTAGGTCGAGCCATAGCCCACGGCCGCACCCGCCTCGAGCTCGTTGATCGCGATCAGCCGGCTCGACAGCGTCATTACGGGCTCGAGCCCGGGCTGGACCGGCTCGCGCGCGCCGAATGGCGAGCAGCCGTAGAGCATGATCCCGGGCCGGTTCCAATGGGCGTGTGTGGCCGGCCAGCCCAATACCCCGGCGGAATTGGCCACCGAGCGCTCCCCCTCCAGCCCTTCGGTGGCTTGGCGAAACACCCGCAGTTGGCCCTCGGTGTAGGCGCTCGCGCGATCGTCGGCGTTGGCCAGGTGGGTCATCAGCCCGACCGGCGACGCCACCGCGGCAGACGCCTGCAAGCGCTGGTGGTAGACGCGGGCCTGGCTCGGCGGTACCCCGAGCCGCCCCATGCCCGTCTCGATCTTGAGCCAGACTCGCAGGGGCCGCTCGAAGCCGCCGGCCTCGAGCGCGCCGAGTTGCCACGGCTGATGGATCAACGGCTCCAGGGCATGGGCCGCGCAGGCGGCCAGTCCGCCGCGGTCGGCGGCTCCGTTGAGCACACAGATCCGCTGGCGCTGCAGCCCCGCCTCGCGCAGCGCGACGCCCTCGCCCGGGGTGCCCACGGCGAAGCCCTCGCACTCGGCGGCGAGCTGCTCGGCGGTCCAGACCAGGCCGTGGCCGTAGCCGGCGGCCTTGATGGAGGCGAAGATGGCACTGCCGGGCGCCGCGGCTCGAGCGCTCGCTAGGTTGGCACGCAGAGCCCGCGCATCGAGGGCCGCTGCGGCCTCACGCAGCATCGCCGGGCCCATTCAGCGAGGCGGCGCATGGGCACGCACGTACACGCGCCGCGCAGGGATCAGTTGCCATAGACCTCGGGTGAGAAATTCTCGAAACGCGTGTACTGGCCGAGGAAGGTCACGCGCACCGTGCCCGTGGGGCCGTTGCGCTGCTTGCGGACCAGGATCTCGGCGGTACCCTTCTGGGGGCTGTCCTCGTCGTAGACCTCGTCGCGGTAGATGAACACGATCACGTCCGCATCCTGCTCGATCGCGCCCGATTCACGCAGATCCGACATCACGGGGCGCTTGTCCCCGCGCTGCTCCAGGGACCGGTTGAGCTGCGACAAGCACACCACGGGGACGTCGAGCTCCTTGGCCAAGCCCTTCAGCGAGCGCGAGATCTCGGAGAGCTCGGTCGCGCGGTTCTCCGCGGTCGTGCCCATCTGCATGAGCTGGATGTAGTCGATCAGGATCAGCGACAGGCCGTGCTCACGCTTCAAGCGGCGCGCCCGGGCGCGCAGCGACCAGGGGGGCAGTCCCCGCGGGGCG
>CAYTWS010000073.1:4106-7287 GCA_964442145.1 uncultured Ectothiorhodospiraceae bacterium
GCGACAGTAGCGACACGGCGGAGTTGATGCGCGGCCAGTCGGTGTCGTCCAGCCGTCCCGAGCGCAGCTTCTGCAGCTCGACGCGCCCGAGCGACGAGATCATGCGCGTGGCGATCTGCTCGGCCGGCATCTCCATGCTGAACACCGCCACGGGCTCGTCGCCGGTCATGGCGACGTGCTCGGCGAGGTTCATGGCAAAGGCGGTTTTGCCCATCGAGGGCCGCCCCGCGATGATGATCAGATCGGAGCGCTGCAGCCCCGAGGTCATGTCGTCGAACTCGTTGAACCCCGTCGCCAGGCCGGTTATCTCGGAGTCGCTGTTGAGCAGCGTATCGATGTGGTCGAGGGTGCTCGTGAGCACGCGGTTGATGGGCTGGAACCCGCGCCGGTGGCGCGTGCCCTGATCGGCGATGGCGAATACCTGGGCCTCGGCGTAATCGAGCAGCTCCTTGCTGTCGCGGCCCTGCGGATTGTAGGCGGCGGTGGCGATGTCCTCGCCTACGCCGGAGAGCTGGCGCAGCACGGAGCGCTCGCGCACGATATCGGCATAGGCGGTGATGTTGGCCGCGCTGGGGGTCTCCTCCGCCAGTCGCGCCAGATAGGCGAGATTGCCCACACTGTCGAGCTCGCCGCGCTGGCCCAGCCACTCCGACACGGTAACGACGTCGCGCGGCTGATCGCGATCGGCGAGCTCGCCGATGGCCCGGTACAGCAACCGGTGCTCGCGCCGGTAGAAATCCTCTTCGTGAACGCGATCGGCCACCCGATCCCAGGCGTCGTTGGCCAGCATGAGCCCGCCCAACACCGCCTGCTCCGCCTCCACCGAGTGCGGCGGCATGCGCGGGTCGGCCGCCGACGGCTGCGTGTTGAGCGACGAGACATTCTCGGACATAGCGCGGCACCGGCGACGACAAGCGCCCGTGGCGACGGGCGGGGCGAGCCATTATAGCCGGCCTGGACGGCCGGGACAGCGGGGATCCGCCGGCCGGGTCGATGGGCCTTCCCCGGCCGGCGGCGGGGGGCGGCCCGTTCCGACCGCCCGGGCGGCGCTCAGGACTCGGCTTCGACCACCACGACCACGCCCGCGTGCATATCGCCGTAGACGTGGACGTCGATGTCGTACTCGCCGACCTCGCGCAACGGGCCTTGGGGCATGTTGAGCTCGCGCTTCTCGACCTGGACGCCGTCGGCGGTGAGCGCCTCGGCGATATCGCCCGCGCTGACCGAGCCGAAGAGCTTGTTCTCCGGCCCGACCTTCGCCCGGATCGTCACGCGGCGGCCCTCGAGCTGTGTCTGGCGCGAGCGCGCGGCCTCGTACTTCTCGTGCTCGATGCGCTCGAGCTCGGCACGCCGGGCCTGGATCTCCTGGAGATTCGCCGGCGTCGCGCGCCGTGCAATGCCCTGGGGCAGCAAATAGTTGCGGGCGTAGCCGGGCTTGACGTTGACCGTGTCGCCCAGCTTGCCCAGATTGCTCATGTTCTGAACCAATACGACCTGCATTGTCTCGCTCCTGTTACGGGGCCGACACGGCCCACGTCGTTTTCACGCCGCGCCACTGCCCGCTTGCCGGCGGAAATCCGCCCACGCATCGACCACACCAACGAGCACGAGGGCGAACACCATCTGTAGCGGCAGCATGACCGTCAGTATATAGATGCCGATCAACCAGCCTCGGCCGAGCCCGCGGCGCGCGATCACGCCGTGCACCACGGCCAAGCCCTGGATCACGAACACCACCGCCGCCGCAGCGGCGAAGCCCTTGATGGGCGTCGCCGGGGCCGCCAGCGCGCCCGCCACGAGCAACGCGGTGATCGCGGCGGCGACCTGGCCCATGCGTAGCCCGTGGAACGCCGTCTGGAACGCCCCGGGCGCGTCCAACACGGTCTGCCACCAACGCCCCAGAAGCACGCTTGCGACCCCGCCCAGGGTCACACTCGCGCCCAGCGCCGCCGTCATCATCGGGGCCAGCGCATCGAGCCGGTTGGCGATGTCCTCGGCCGTCCAGGCCGTCCCGGAGGCGCTGTCCTCGGGCGGCACCACCTGCGCAAGCACCTCGCGCCACGCCGCCGTCAGATCGGGCACCAGCAAGTGCAAGCCGGCGACCGCGGCCCAGCCGAGCGCGCAGGCGACCAACAGCGGATCGTCCAGCCGCCCCCGCTGGCGCAACACGCGCGCGCCCAGATACGCCGGCGCCCAAGCGATCACGCCCGCCAGCGCGAGCGCACCGGGGCGCCCCCACACCAGACCGCCGACGACCGCCAGGCCCGCCAGCGCGGGCAGCACCACGCGCGGCAGGCCCCGGTCGCCCAGACGCAGCGTGATCAGCGCAATCACCGCCCCACTGATCCACGCGAGCGGAGGCAGCACCAGCCCCAGCAGCACCCCGGCGGTGGCCACGGCGGCGGCCTGCCAGGGACCGCGCATGACGAATTGGGCGATCCCGCTCATGCGGTGCCCCCCGCCATCAGGCGGCCGCGACGGCCGGCGTTAGCGGTGGCCGTCGGTATACGGCAGTAGCGCCAGATAGCGTGCGCGCTTGATGGCGCGGGACAGCTGGCGTTGATACCGGGCATTCGTCCCCGTGATCCGGCTGGGCACGATCTTGCCCGTCTCCGTGATGTAGTTCTTGAGCGTCTCGACGTCCTTATAGTCGATCTCGCGGACGCCCTCGGCTGTGAACCGGCAATACTTGCGCCGGCGGAAGAATCGAGCCATCGAACCTACCCTCTCTCTCGCTGTGTCATCGCGTCGCTACGACTCACCCGCCTCGGCGGCCTGGGCCTGCTCTTCGCCCTCGGGCTCGCTCTGGCGTGCGCTCTTCTTGTCCTCGCGCTTGTCTTCCTTCTTCGCCAGCGGCGAGGCCTCGGTCACGGCCTCGTCACGGGCGAGCACCATATGGCGCAGAACGGCATCGTTGAAGCGGAAGGCGCTGACGAGCTCTTCGCGCGTGTCGCCGTCGCATTCGACGTTCAACAGCACATAGTGCGCCTTGTGGACGCGATTGATGGAGTAGGCAAGTTGGCGACGGCCCCAGTCCTCGTAGCGGTGGACCTGGCCGCCGGCGCCCTCGATGATCGAGCGATAGCGCTCGACCATGGCCGGGACTTGCTCGCTCTGGTCCGGATGGACCAAAAAGACGATCTCGTAGTGTCGCAAAACGACCCCCTTGTGGTTTCAGCCG
>CAYTWS010000074.1:0-2738 GCA_964442145.1 uncultured Ectothiorhodospiraceae bacterium
AAACGAGCATGGCGGTTGCCATGTGAGTTGAGCGATCGCCAAAAGATGCCTCAGTGGGACGCGCACAGTAGATACCGGGTTTCTCGGGCAGCCTCCTAGCCGGGCTACCCGCAACATGGGCCCCGAGATCCTGCCCACACCCTCTACATCCTCGACGAGCCAGCCAATGAATTGCCCTTTACGCGGTGCGAGAGATTAGATCGGGTATGTGTTGCCTCCTGGCGGCATACATAGTGGGAAGCGCAGCGTTTCAGTCGTTCCTCGGCGTGTATTGGCTTCTCGCGGTATCTGGCGAAAATCTCGGGTCGTCTTCTTCGACCGCTGGACTGATGTGGGTGTTCGCACCGGCATGGAGTTTCCTCGTCGGCGTCGGTTGTATGATGCTCGTCTTAGTAATGATCGCTGCCCTGAATGGGCTAACGAGCAAGAAAATATCGATTCTCTGAGAAGTGGGTGTCGAGCTCCCGGATCATTCTGCAGCCGGAGTCGCGCGCAGCAAGGTTTGGAGTTTTTGGCCTCCGTTTCCGAATGGACTCGGAGTAACCAATCCATATCGATGTTCGCCAGTATTTGTAGGTCGTTTTCGCAGCGACGGGGCAGTGCAGCGGCCTTCTCTGGCGAATGCAGATGAGCCCTCGAGGGGCCGGCCGGCCGCGTGGGGCATAGCCCCGTTCGCCGGCGCGTCTGCGATCGGGTACGGCGGGGGCTAGCCCATCGCCGCTCCGGCCGGCGCGGGCCACGAGGCCGTGACGCTGCCCGCGGCGATGGCACCGGGGCCGCGGCCCGGCGGTCACGCGCGGGCGGGCGGCGTCCGGGTCGCGGTCATTCGGGCTCGGCGGGCTCGTCGCCGGCGGGGTACGGGTCGTCCTGGGACGCCGGGGTCGCATCCGAGTCGTCGTCGGTCGCCAGCCCGCCGGCGGGGCGCACTCGCGGGGCGGTGCCGCCGAGACCGGCCTCACGCGAGGCGTTGGGCGACATGCCGCGGCCCCCGCGGGGATCCGTGAACGCCGTCCGCGCCGGTGCCGAGCGACGCGGTGGCCGCGCCGGCACTTGGGCCACTGCTTTCACGATCCGCAGGCCGCCGGCGCCCAGCATGGCTTCGCGTGACCCGCCGATGGGCGTGTCGGCGTGGATCACCTTCGGTGTACGCCCTTCCCGCTTTTGCTTGGTCATCGATTCGATCCCTCTTTTGGGCTCGTCCAATCGCTAGTATAGCGCCTCGGCGCCGTCGCGAAACGGGGCGTGCGGCAAAAGCCGGCGACCGAGCCGCCCCAGCGCGGCGTCGAGACCGGGGCAAGAGCGAGATGGCCCGGGTCGCGATCCGCCGCCGTTGGGCCCTGCGCCGCCATGATGCGTTGGCGGCGGACGCCGTGGAGCCGCCGCCACGGGCGCTGCGTGCCCCGTTTCTGGATCCGCGTCTGCCCGACTGTGCGCGAACGCGGTCGATCGCGAGCACGAAACAATGCCGGCGGTGGCTCGATCGCGCTGGCGGCGCCCGCACTCGGCCCAGGCGACCCCCATCCGGGCGGCGCATTGGCCCGATTCGACCCTGTTCCACCCCGCCCACGGTGCGTTGCGCGCGACGCCGATGAACGCCGCACAGGGCGTCGGCGTAGCGCGTGGGCAGCAGCCCCCGTCGCCACCCCGGTGGCGCTTGCGGCCTTGCACCGTCGTGACCGCCCGCGGGGGCGTGGCCATCAATGCTTTCGCTGTCGTCGTCGGCTGACACCTCGAACCGGACCGGGGCCGTACGGGCCGTAGTGAATGAATGAGTATGTCTACAAATGTATAAAATGAACTAATAGGGCGAGAGTTGAGTGAAACCGTACCTATATGCATATTAGAACGCGCTCGTCGGGTTGTGCTCTGAGGAGGCTGTCGATGCAAAACCCCCGGTTACCCCGCCTGCGGCGTCTGCGTACGGGGCTCGCCGCGCTACTGCTCGCGGCCACGCCCGTCGTTGCCGCCGCCGACGACGTCATCACGGTGGCGTCGACGACATCGACCGAGGCGTCGGGTCTGTTCGGCCATATCCTGCCCGGGTTCGAGGACGAGACCGGGCTCGATGTCCGCGTGGTGGCGGTAGGCACCGGCCAAGCCCTCGAGATCGCGCGGCGGGGCGACGCCGACGTCTTGTTCGTGCACCACAAGCCGTCCGAACGGGAATTCGTTGCCAACGGTTTCGGCGTGGAGCGCCACCCCGTGATGTACAACGACTTCATCCTCGTGGGGCCGGGGGCGGACCCCGCCGGCATCGACGGCATGAGCGATGCCCCCGCCGCGCTCGGCGCGATCGCCGAGGCCGAGGCCCCATTCGCCTCGCGTGGGGACAACAGCGGCACGAACAAAAAGGAGCTCGAGCTTTGGTCCGCTGCCGGTGTCGATCCCCAAGACGCCTCGGGCGACTGGTACCGCGAGACGGGCTCGGGCATGGGCAAGACGCTCAACACCGCCGCCGCGATGGACGCCTACGCCCTCGCCGACCGCGGTACCTGGATCAGTTTCAACAACCGCCGCGATCTCGAGCTGCTCGTCGAGGGCGATGAGCGCCTGTTCAATCCCTACGGCGTCATCCTCGTGAATCCAAAGCGCCATGAGCACGTCAATGCCGAGGACGGGCGCCGCTTCATCGACTGGTTGACCTCGCCCGAGGGCCAGGAGGCCATTGCCTCGTTCCGCCTCAAGGGACAGCAGCTCTTCCACCCCAACGCCGACGGCAGCGACTGACGCGCGGCACC